>CAYJBA010000136.1:0-7145 GCA_964367865.1 uncultured Bacteriovoracaceae bacterium
CCTACACGACGCTCTTCCGATCTTGCGCCCAAAGTGACCAGGACCTTTCGTACTTTTCCCGGAAACTGCGCGACCCAATCCGAATCACTTTTTGAGTGCCCTGCGGTTTTATATGATTTTTCTGCTTGTACATCTCCGTTCCAGGCGAGTCGACCTGTCCGTGAAGGTAGACTAACGCTTAGAAGCCCACCAATTTGTGAAACAGCAACACGCATTCTTCTACCATCGGTATGAGTCGCGATCCAATAAACACCGGGCCTTTTTTCGAAGGACCACTCCCCTTTTGTGAGTGGTATTTTTATTTTTTTTCCAGATGTTTTGAAGATTTCGCTCAAGCGTGCCCCCCAGTTATAAGACTAAGGCTCTGCCAAGGAGAGGGGTATTCGATTTCACCGGAGTTAGAAGTATTCGTCGTTGCGGCGCGGACTCCGCCCAATCCTTGGGCTGTCAGCGCCGAAATCAGCTCAAGTTCCGCATCGGCGGGTATTGGCGCAAAATCGTCAAACGCTTTTTCTAAAAACTGAGTATGAACTTTGCCATCAATAACAGCCGCGTGATCTGCAATCGCTCTCAAATATTGAAGATTGGTTCCGACTCCTAAAATCAAGGTCTCATCCAAAGCATACCGCATGCGGGCCAAAGCCTGAGGGCGATCCTCACCATAAACGATTAATTTTCCGAGCATCGAATCAAACTGAGTTCCGATTTTCTGACCCGCTTCTATTCCGCTATCCACTCGAATTCCAGGGCCCGTTGGCCATTGAAGCTGGGCCACTGTACCAGGCGTCGGTATAAAACCCTGCGACGGATCTTCGGCATAAATTCTAACCTCAATCGCATGTCCACGCGCCTGAACTGCCTCAAGCTTAATTTTTTCTCCCAGACCTTGTCTGATCTGGAGATGAACCAAATCCCGTCCTGTGACGAGTTCTGTCACAGTGTGCTCGACCTGGAGGCGAGTGTTCATTTCTAAGAAATAAAACCCGCCTTGGGCATCGACCAAAAATTCAAGCGTGCCTGCACCTCGGTATTTTACCTCGCGAACTAGACTAAGCGCCGCGGTAAAAAGACCTTCGCGCGTTTTCTCGGTAAGATGAGACGCGCGGGCTTCTTCCCAAACTTTTTGGTGGCGCCTCTGAAGCGAGCATTCGCGCTCAAAGAAATGAACTCCGCCGCCCTCGCCGTCACCAAAAACTTGAACCTCGATATGCCTGGGATTTTCGACAAGTTTTTCTAAAAAAATGGTGCCTTCACCAAATGCAGACTGAGCCTCAGCGGCTGCACTTTCGGCCGCAGCTTCAAGCTCGCTCTCACCTGCTACACGTCTCATTCCTTTTCCACCGCCACCGGCCGAAGCTTTGAGAAGAAGCGGATATCCAACATTTTTCGCGGAAGATTTAAGGTCGCCGCCCTTAGATACTCTTGCCCAAGGCAGCGTAGGTACTTTCGCTCTTTCAGCAAGCTCTTTTGCCGCAATTTTATCGCCGAGCGCTTCCATGGACTCTGCGGTCGGGCCGATAAAATTGAGGCCTGCTTTTTCAACTGCTCTGGCAAAAAGTGGACGCTCCGATAAAAATCCATAACCAGGGTGAACAAGCGAGGCACCCGATTTGTGAGTCGCCTCTATGACGGACGCCACATCAAGATAACTGGTCACAGGATAAATTTCGTCGGCGTAAGTCACATGGCGTGCTTGCTCGTCACCCGGCGCGACGATTCCAACAGTTTTTAATCCAAGCTCGTGACAAGCCTGAAAGATACGGCACGCAATTTCGGAACGATTCGCAACTAAGACTTTTTTAACCATGAGGGCTTTCGCTTTTCCAAAAAGGCCTTGAGCCCTTCTTGCGCTTCAGGCGAAATCCGGACATCTGCCAAAACTTTTGCGACATACTCGAGTGAATCAGGATAGTGCGCGCGCTTTTCGGGCCAGGTCAGATCGTGGACCAGGCGCTTGGCCACCGCCATGGCATTAGGTGCGCCGTTTAGGATATTTTCGAGAACTTTTTCTAATGCCGCAGGTAAATCCTTGGGAGCCGGCACTACCTCGTGAATCAATCCAATTTCGCAGGCGCGCTGCGCTTTGATTTTATCTGCACTCACAAAAAGGTAACGCGCGTGAGATGCTCCTACCTTAGATATTACGAAAGGCCCGATGCAAGCCGGAACGACACCTAAGCGAACTTCGGCCAAGCTAAATACAGTCTCGGAACTCGCGATCACGACGTCGCAAACACTGACTAAGCCCACGCCACCTCCAATTGCGGCCCCATGGATCAAGCCAATGACTGGCTTCGGAAACTCATTGAGAGTCGCAAACATCTGCGCGAGCTTCTTCGTATCTTTCAGGTTTTCGTTAAAATCGTAATCGATAGCCTTTTTTAACCAATTGAGATCGCCACCCGCGCAAAAAGCGGGCCCCTCACCTTTGATCACAACGGCACGTACTTCGGTAGCCAATCCATCTTTTCCAAAAACCAAACCCAGCTCATCGATTACAACGTCGTTAAAAGCATTTCGAACGTCAGGGCGGTTTAAGGCCACGGTCATGACGCCGCGAGCATCGGTCGAGACTTTTAAGGTCTGATAAGTCATAGTTTAGAAATTCGTACCTCAAAGGGATTAGAAAACAAACCTTGAATTCCTGAGCAAGGACCATTACCTAGTTAACTGAGGACTTCATGTCTGTATTGAAATCACATATTAAAACGAACAGTGCCGAATTTAAATCCAATGCCGAGCATCATAAAAAGCTCGCCGCCCAGTTAAACTCTGAGCTTAATAGGGTTGCCCAGGGCGGGGGTAAAGATGCGCGCGCGCGACACGAAAAGCGTGGAAAGCTCTTTGTTCGGGATCGCGTTCAAAAGCTTTTAGACCCAAGGACACCCTTTTTAGAACTATCCCCCTTAGCGGCCCACTCCATGTACGAGGGAGACGCCCCAGGAGCTGGGATCGTTACCGGAATCGGCGTCGTACATGGCCGCGAAGTCATGGTCGTCGCAAATGACGCTACGGTCAAAGGGGGTACCTACTTTCCGATAACCGTTAAAAAACATCTGAGGGCACAAGAAGTTGCCCGCGAAAACCGCCTCCCCTGCATTTATCTTGTTGATAGTGGCGGGGCTTATCTCCCGATGCAGTCAGAGGTTTTTCCGGATCGCGATCATTTTGGAAGAATTTTTTATAACCAGGCCCAGATGTCGGGTCTGGGGATCCCTCAAATCGCTGTTGTCATGGGGTCATGTACCGCGGGTGGCGCTTACGTCCCCGCGATGTCTGACGAATCGATTATCGTAAAAAATCAGGGCACGATCTTTTTAGGTGGCCCCCCACTTGTTAAGGCTGCGACGGGAGAGATCGTAACAGCCGAAGATCTCGGCGGCGGCGATGTTCATAGCAGGACTTCTGGAGTAACCGATCACTTAGCTGAGAATGACGAACATGCTCTTGAGATTGCGCGCGATATCGTCTCCAATCTCAATCGCAAGCGCCCCACTTATGTCGCCCGGCGGGCCCCCGAAGATCCGCTTTATGCGGCGGATGAAATTGCGGGAATTATTCCAACAGATTTAAGAAAGCCCTTTGATGTACGCGAAATTATCGCCCGCACGGTGGATGGTTCGCGGTTTCATGAATTTAAGTCGCTCTATGGAACAACTCTCGTTTGCGGATTTGCGCATATTTACGGCTACCCCGTAGGTATTCTTGGCAATAACGGAATATTGTTTGGCGAGACCGCTCTTAAGGCTGCGCACTTTGTCGAGCTTTGCACGCAGAGAAAGACCCCGATCCTGTTTTTGCAAAATATCACGGGCTTTATGGTCGGAAAAAAATACGAATCCGCCGGAATCGCAAAAGACGGCGCTAAAATGGTAACCGCCGTTTCTAACGCTGCGGTTCCAAAATTTACGATTGTCATTGGCGGAAGCTTCGGCGCCGGAAATTACGGAATGTGCGGTCGCGCTTACCAACCCCGATTTTTATGGATGTGGCCCAACTCTCGGATCTCCGTCATGGGCGGAGAACAGGCTGCGCACGTGTTATCTCAAATCAAAGTCGATCAGCTTGAGGAAAAAGGCCAGAAACTCTCGACTTCTGACATCGCCAAGATCCAAGACCCAATTCGCGAGCAGTACGAGCGCGAGGGTTCGCCCTACCATAGTACCGCGCGGCTTTGGGATGATGGGATCATCCTGCCTTGGAAAACCCGCGAAGTTATGGCGTTAGCGCTCTCGGCATCGCTTAATGCGCCGATTTCAAAGACAAAATTTGGAGTATTTCGGATGTGACGCGCGAAGCCTCGCATACCTATAGAATTAGAAACCACTCACATCCGAAATACTCCAAATTTTGTCTTTACACCCGAGCATTAAACGATACTTTTGAATGCAAGGGAGACCTCACTATGAAATCACTCTTGAACCTGACTACTGCGATTATTCTGTTCGTTTCTTCTTCGGCTTTCGCACTCGAGGCCGATCTCAAAGCGTTCTTTAAGAACTCCGAAGGACTCTGGCGCGGAAACGGCAATTACTCCGAAATGGTTCAAGGCGGAAGCACCCGGTCGATTAATTACCTAATCAATTTTGGAATTCAAAATCGGATTCAAAATTTTTGGCACGTACGAATGAAGTACGTCTTTGAAAATGGCGTGGTTTCTTATCCTTGGGGTACCTACCAAGTCTCAGGCGATAATCTGATTGTAATCACCCCCCAAATCAATGAGCCGGTCAATGTATTAACCGCCGGCCTCAATGCTCTCTTTTACAAATTCTCTCATGCTGACCCTGCGACCGGCCGCGTTTACAGTTACTCCTATAAATATGCGATCTGCGAAGGCGGGATTTTTAAGGGTGATGTAGAAACATCACTAAACGAAGTGATAATTGCCAAGGATCATTTCGAAGCGAAGAAAGAGGGAACTCAAGCCATTGAGTTTGTGAGTTTCGGTCAGCTAACTCCTGAAGTAGCGGATTTCTGCGCGCCGAATTAGACCGTGCTAATTCGCCGAACAGAAATTTACTTCAGAGTACAGGTGTACTGACGACGCTTAAACTTCGGCCCGTCGCTCGTATTATCGTAGAAATAAAATAGGAGTGGAGCGCCGCCCTCGGCAACGTTGACCCGAAGCGAGTATTTCATATTAATAATTGCAGAAGGCTCGCTCGTTCCTTCTTTTATGATTTTCGCTACGTATTCACCCTTTTTGATTACATTTCCTTGCTTAGTCGTTATTTCACTGGGCAATAGTAAAAAAGAATCCGCGGCATATCCTGTAACCGCTTCGACCTGGTTTTCCTTTTCAGCCGCCTTAATTGTGATCTGACAAGAGTTCTTATAATTATCAGTGCCTTGAAAGCGTCCCAAATTGACCTGGGCAAGGGCCATTGAAGAAACCAAGACCATGGGTGCAAAGACAAACAGGGTTAAGCTGTGTTTCATTTCTCAAGGATATCAGAGGAGGCTTGATTTGTCCTCCACCCGCTCATTTCTTGACCCTCGCGAAACTCATCCGGCGTGGTCAGTAAACCCCACCCCACGAGAACGAGACCTGTCATCGCAATCCAAGGAAATATCCAATTTAAAATCTCTGTAATACCCCCGCGCATAAATAGCTTCTCCTCAGAGCCCCGTAAGAGCAAGGCGTGTGCCAGGCTGCGTTAATGCTCGGTCGTATTTTATAAAAAAAAGATTCAATATTTCGATCGGTTACATCGATTGCAGTCACTTGGCACTGGGAGAGAATGTTTAGAGTTCCAAATCCCATGTGAAAAATACTCACAAGGGCCATATTGAGACCGTTCATGTTGAAACCTATTGTAATGAATTGGGAATTCACCAATAATTACGAAAAGAGGACTCCACCCACATGAAAGATCTAAAATGTTATTTCGCTGCATCGCTCATTCCATTAAATTTTCTATTCTTGTTTACCGCTCATGCCGCATCGAATGACTGCAGTAATGTTCCCACGGGTGAAGTCGATGATTTAATCACGCGAGTACTGCCCGGCGATTATACCCAGGGTCCCGGCACGATGGCGAAAATGGTAATCGCGCCGACCTCTGATTGTAAAAATGTGATTTTGTATACTTACATTCCTTCAGCCGGACAAAAGCCAAAACCTCCTTCAAATGAAGAATGCGACGCAATTCACAAAAAATTACCCCATTTCTGCGGACTCTATACCTTTTACTTTGATGAAAAAAGCGCACGCGATAAGCCCTATCCGCACGCTTATATGAAAGAGGGTATCTTACTCACAAAGACCGAGATTCCCGGTCTCAAAGGCGAACCCTCCGACGATTTAGGCATCGCACTTTACATTCAAAGTGGGGCAATCGTTTATCGTCAGGCGCAATTAATGAAAAAAGGCGGCATAGTTTCAGGTGGAATCGGAATGGGTTTCATGGGCGGTGGAATGGGATACGGGATCATGTCGCCTGGAGAAGGTATGAAACCGAGTTCGAAAGTAAATAATTCTCAAAGCAAAAAATCTCTACCTTCTGGCGAATCAAATAGCATGGGCGAAACTAAAAAGCCCGCAGCCTCAAAACCAGAATAGATAGAGTTTTTGGGCTGCTGCCCAGTTATTTCAAAATCTTCTGAAACGGCTTAAAAAACAGAAACACCATGATCAAAGTCGCACCCAAAATCAGCGTAGATAACGCATTAATCTCGGGCGAAACTCCAAATTTAATCATCGAGTAAATCTTAAGCGGCAAAGTGTCTGAGCCTACCCCCGCCGTAAAAAACGTGATCAGAAAATCGTCAAAGGACAAAGTAAACGCCATAAGGGCACCTGACAAAATACTTGGAAAAATAAGCGGAAGTGTCACTTTCCAGAACGTTTGCCAGGGGCTTGCGCCGAGATCACGGGCCGCTTCCTCAAGTGATTCGTCAAAATCCTTTAGCCGGCTACGAACTGTGATCAAAACATACGAAATACTAAAAGTAATATGCGCCAATACTATCGAAAAAGTTCCGAGCGTGATTCGCAACATTACAAACCAAATCAAAAGCGATAGTCCCATCACGATCTCAGGCATCACAAGCGGCAGGTGGGTAACGGCATCAAATACCGCCCGTCCGGGAAACCGGGTGCGTTCGATAGCCAAGGCTGCGGCGGTTCCGAGCAAAATCGA
>CAYJBA010000137.1:0-7142 GCA_964367865.1 uncultured Bacteriovoracaceae bacterium
GATGCTTCAGGCCCGTGGCACGAAGCGTTTTTGGGAAAAAAGTAAGATCCTTTACGGGTCCCCAAAGGATTGTCTTGTGGATGGAAAAAGCACGATACTTGAGCTTGGGCAGCTGCTCTATTCAATATTAAGCGGCATTGATGATTCGACGCTTGGGCAGGATTTTCCCGAGACGCTCGAAGCGGACGAGGTCGTCACAATTCTAAATGACAGATTTCGTACCTATTTTCGCGATGACACAGTTCAAGCAAAACTTTCAGATGGAATTTTAGCTGATGCGGCGGCAGGTGGAGATACGGTTAAAATACGCGAGGGATCAACCTTTTCGAGTCGTGATGTCGATATTTTAGAAGTACACGAGGGTTGGGTTCATGTTGGAACGACCCAAAACGGTAATCAACAACACATAGCCAAATGGCTATCGAAAGGCCCTCCTCGCTGTTCATCGACCCAAGAGGGACTCGCAGTCATTATGGAGATTTTTACTTTTCGCAGCTATCCAAGGCGAGCACGACATATTAATGATCGAATTTTGGGTATTGATAAAGCTGAGGACGGAGCAAATTTGCTCGAGCTCATCGAATTCTATCGTACTGAGGGATATTCAGAGTCCGATTGTATTTCAAATGCTAAACGAGTGTTTCGAGGTGGAGTGATAGGGGGCGGGGCTCCTTTTACGAAGGACATTTCGTACTGTAAAGGATTTATAGAAAACTATAATTTTTTAAGAGCCGCCATTCGTGCGGGCAGACCGCATCTCATCCCGTTCTTATTTGCCGGTAAACTGCATGTGGATGACGTCCCGCTTCTCTACCAAAAATATAAAGAAGGAATTATTGATGCTCCGAAGTACTTACCCCCGCAGTTCGTAGATCTAAATGGAATAGCCGTTTGGATGAGTTTTTCTAGTTTTCTGAACTTAGTGGATTTAAAAAAAATTCAGGAGCATTATAATAAGCTGTTCATGACATATTCTTAACGCGGGCGCAGCCCCTAGGAGGAAGAATGAAAAACTACGGAATCATATTATCAGGGATCATTTTAATGGCCTCCTCAGCAGGGGCAGCTGATTTAGCGAAAGTCAATGGACGCGCAATTACGGAAAAGGATCTTAAATCCGCCCTCACCAGTATGAATGAGGGAATGCGTGAAAATATGCTTAAAGACTCAAATACGCGGCGCCAAATTTTAGAAAGCGTTATTGATAAAGAGGTATTGGTTCAAGAGGGCGACAAAGAAAAACTAGATCAATCCCCTGAGTATAAAGAAGCTCTTTCTGAGTTTCGTAAACAATTCTTAGTCAGCAAACTTCTTCAGAAAAACATCGGGAACAAACTCACGGAAACAGCCGCAAAAAATTATTTCGAATCCAATAAGAGACGATTTAGTACCGACCAGGTTCATGCAATGCATATTTTGTTAGCGGATGAAAAGCAAGCTGCTGATTTATTTAAAAAAGCTAAAGCTACAAAAACTGACGATGAATTTCAGGAACTTGCTGAAAAGAATTCAAAGGATCCCTCTGCAAAAAATAACAGAGGCGATCTAGGGTTTTTTGGGCGGGATCGCATGGTAGCAGAATTTACAGATGCCGCTTTCGCCGGAGTCAATGGCGAAATTCTAGGTCCAATTAAGACCGCATTTGGATATCACATCATCAAGGTGGTCGAAAAAAAAATCGGAAAGCTCATGGAGTACTCTGAGGTAGAACTTAAAGTAAAGAATGATTTGAAGCAGGATCTCATTCAGACTTATGTTTCTAAGCTCAAGAAGCAATCTAAAATTACGGTCGACGAAAAAGCGGTAGAAAAATTATAAGTAATTCTACCGACTCATTTTTTTAAATCAGACTTGATTGTCTGATTGATCGATTTCGAAACCAGTGCTAACTGCTGGCATCGATCCACCACTTTGCTTCCCCAAAGTAGAATTACATTTTCTTCAAAATCGTTCATGAGTTTGAGGGTAGATACCAGGCTTGAGACATGAGATGCGCGTTTCGTTACTTTAAGATTTAAGTAATAGAACGGGTCGTCATCTGGATTTCCGTAAGATTTCAGCACGTCATTAAAGAGATCGCTTACTCGCCTAGTTTCGGCGTCTCGCCCTCTGATGAGTTTATGAAAATCCCGAAGCGATAACTTCGGATCAATATGGTCTAAACCATCCAGTGGATTGGTTGTCTTAGACAGCGAGGCTTCGCGTACAGATTGAACTCGACCAATGTTTTCGGGAAGAATGAAATCAAATAAGTTATGCTTTATATCGTTTGTACTCGAATTTAAATTTCCAGAAACAGTGCTACCGACAAAAAGCAAAAAGCTAGCTTTATAAAACCAACTCATGCTTTTTCCAGTCACTTCTTCGACATCTTTAGTAGCAGTTAAAAATCCCTTTTTTATCAAATTCCATCGAGATGAATTAACAGGTAAATTTTTAAGGGACCCACCAAAAGTAGAGGCATGATCGAACGTGCCCCAGTTTATGGGCTCCTCGAACGCCAGACTCTTTTTTCCTTTTAAAAGAGCTTTACCTGCCCCAACTATTGCGCTGCGGCTCTTGTACGCCCACATTCCCGCCGCAGAAGCGCCCAAAAATACGGATATAAACTCAATGGAAGAGCGAGTTTCTTCTTTCGATAATCTCAATGTAGTTGCAGGTTCTAACTCTTGGAGTAGAGATTTAAGGCATTGAACTCTAGATTTTCTACCAGCAAGACCTTCTAATATTTCCTGATAAGTGGGTTCTATACATGCTTCACCTGAAGTTAACTCGGAACTAGACTGAGCAATACAATGGTCCACCCAGGCTTCGATAGACGCTACAATTTGATTAGGTGGTATTTTTTCAAAATCAGTAACAAACTCTGCTAGGGGCTTAACAGCAAAGCCTGGGACGCCAA
Organism: uncultured Bacteriovoracaceae bacterium; assembly: GCA_964367865.1. GTDB lineage: Bacteria > Bdellovibrionota > UBA1018 > UBA1018 > UBA1018 > CAYJBA01. Next base: position 2,903 of record CAYJBA010000137.1, read on the forward strand.
ATTCGCCACTATGGGCAGTTAGCTGCGCAGATAAAACGGCCGTAACTATAAAACCCACTATTCCTGTTGTAATCCATCTATTTTTCAATTGCATACGCACCTCGTCTTGAAAGTCCGATATTAGATATATTCCTTGGCACTGATTCCGTATTTTTGTAATTTTCTTAAAAGTGTTTTCTTCGGAATATTTGCATGAAGGGCAGTTTGCTTGATTCGACCCTTAAAAGCCTTAAGCGCGCTAATTAAAAACTGCCTTTCAAACTCTTCTTTGTTTGCTTGAAAATCGAGTCGGTTAATATCCAAAGTAAATCCTTTTCCGGCACCCAAAAGCACGGTTCCGGTCGAAGCGACTGAAAGAGAAATACCAGCGGTGGCGTCAGTTTCCGGGTCAGAATCAAGGTCATCATTCGATTCGAGCAGCCCGTCGTCTTCACATGAGGTATCAGAAAGTTTACCTGCGACCGTTTCAGGAAGACTCGAGGGAGTGATCTGATTCGAAGGTTCAATCACAAACGCGTGCTCAATAACGTTTTCAAGCTCACGGATATTGCCGGGCCAGGTATGAGCCTGAAGCAGAGCCATGGCTTCGGCCGATAGGCCGGAGATCTTTTTATGGTGCTGCTGATTGAACTTTTCGATAAAATATTTTGCCAAGGCTTCGATATCGTTTTTGCGAAGTCTCAGCGGCGGCAGCTGAATCGGAAGTACATTGAGCCGATAAAAGAGGTCTTCGCGAAATTCGCCCTTTCGAATCATATCTTCAAGATTGCGATTGGTGGCGGCTACAATTCTCACGTTTACTTCGATTTCGCGGTTGGCGCCCACGGGTGTAAACCGCTTTTCCTGAAGAGCACGCAACAGTTTGACCTGCATTCCAGGCGAAATATCCCCGATCTCATCGAGAAATAAAGTACCACCGTCAGCATATTGAAATTTTCCGATCTTTCTCATATCGGCACCCGTAAAAGCGCCTTTTTCGTGGCCGAAAAATTCGCTCTCAATGAGGGTTTCAGGAACCGCAGAGCAGTTAATCGTGACAAATCGATTGTCTTTACGAGGACTATTATAATGAAGTGCTTGAGCGACGAGTTCCTTTCCTGTTCCACTCTCACCGCGAATCAGGACCGCAGTGTCGACGCGAGAAAGTTTATCAATCACCGCAAACACGCGTTTCATTTCGGTGCTTTGTCCGACAAACTCTGAGCCGTTTGCCAGCCTAATCACTGGCGCTGAAAGAGACATGTTTTTAATCATGTGCTGGGCTTTTAGTGCCTTATCGATCAAATAAACCAAATTTTCGGCTTTAATCGGCTTTTCGAGGTAATTGTACGCGCCTTCCTTTGTCGCTTCGACTGCATCGCGAACGTTTGAAAATGCGGTGAGTACGATAACTATTATCGAGGGGTCGTGCGCTTTAATTTCTTTTAGAGCCTCGAGTCCTGTCATACGAGGCATGTTCACATCGAGGAGGACTAAGTTGTAACTGCCACCTCGAACGCGATTAACGGCTTCTTCGCCATCTTTGGCCTGGTCAACCTTATAGTGGTTTTCTGAGAGCGCTGACGCTACGGACAATCTCAAATCAGCATCATCATCTACTACGAGTACTTTAAACATGCTTCTTCTCCTTATTGACTGAAAATGGTTTTAACAGCTTTTTTCCGCCAGCGCGGATTCCGTGAGCGACAGAAGTGAGTCCATGTTGCGCACTTTGAGGTTGATTCGCGGTATTTGTCTTTTCGCTTTCGATAATGGACAAATAGATTCTAAAAATACTTCCGAGACCCTGTTCGCTTTCGACTTCGACGCGGCCTCCGTGGGCCTCAACAAAATACTTTGTAAGATAGAGTCCTAGTCCGGTTCCATGAATTTGCTCGGTGGTATCGTTCTTAGCTCTGAAAAATCGAGTAAAGAGGCGGGAAAGATCTTCTTCGCTGATACCGATTCCTTGGTCTCGAACAGAAATGACTATAAAGTCGGACTTCTCGTGGGATTCAACTTTAACCGTAGAGCCGTCGGGGGAGTACTTAATGGCATTATCAATCAAGTTATTGAGAACTTTAGAGATTAAGGAGGCATCCATCCGTATCGGAAAAAGGGGTTCGAGCGCTGTTTCAATTGATACCTTTTTCGATCGCGCTTGAGCTTTAAAGCCATCGACGGCTCTTTCGATAAGCTGATTAATGTCTTTGGATTCTAAATTGAGAGTGAGGCGATTGGATTCAAGTTTGCTGAGTTCTAAAATGCTTGAAATGAATCGATTTAACTCATCTGTCGAGTTAATAATGTGATTTAAGGTTTGAAGATCTTTCTCTACGAGTCGATCCGAGGATTTGCGTAGGAGAACTTCAGCTAAGCCCTGAATTCGGGCAACCGGAGTTTTTAAATCATGGGTAACCAAAGACAGGAAATTACGCTTAAGTTCTTCGACTTGGGTTAGAACTAAGTTGCGTTGCTGATAATCCGATCGTTTTTTATATTCACGAATTAAACGATAAGGAACAATTAAGTAATAACCTAAAAAGACGCCTACTATGGGTTGACTCACGCGAATCCAAAGGTCGTAGTACGAGTAAAGCGCCTGACTGAGTAATAAAAGAGCCAGGGCAAGTCCGATAGTTGCAAATACGCCAGTCAAGGGCGTTGAACTCATGACCCAGCCGATTACGAAAGCCGTTACGGCAAATGTGATGATCCAACCTAGCCATGCCGGCACTCGGATGATTCCCTGGTCATGCATTACGGCATCCAAGATATTAGCGTGAACAACTAATTTGGGGCTGATGGGGGTCCCTTTATTATAAGGAGTTAAAGTAAAATCTGCGGTGTCGTGTTTGGACAATGTGCCAACGAGAAGAATTTTTCCACGAATGGCTTCGGCTGGGACTCGATTCTCCAAAATATCGATAAATGAAATTCTTTGATACGGCAAATTGTAAGGAGCATCCGGAAGGAGTGAGGTCGGCCCATGGTATCTGAAAAAGAAAAAACGGCCCTCAACTTCTGGAACGTAAAAGGATCCACGTACGTCATGGTCCTTCGCAACTAAACCCATTTTTTGGGCAAGTTCGATATGAAATACAGGACGATCATAAAGGCGAGTCAGTGCGCGGCGAGTAATTTTATCCCGCGCAAAAACGTTTCCATCATTATGAACGAGAGCCAAAGAGTGAGGTAAAGTCCCTATCGGAAATGGAGGAACAACTTCGCCAGTTACATCGTACGCGGTTCCTAATAATACACTCGTGCCGTGCTTTTCTAATCGATTGACTGAATCTACAAAGCGCTTTCCCCATTCCTTTTTAAAGTGCTCGGGATTGGCTTCGTTGACCTTTCCGAAATCTACTAAGTATCCAACCGCTTTGGGCTCCAATTTTTCGAGAGTTTCTAGAAATTTTGCATGTGATTCGAGTGGAAGGGGTGCAAACTCCTCGAGCACGTTGGTTGTACGGTCATCGACTGAGACCAAAATGATATTTGAATCGGGTTTAGGCTGGTGACCGTGAGAAGCTCTCAGGTCATAAAGATTGCCTTCTAATAGATTAAAATCGAGATTAACCAATACGGCAGTGAGGGCCGCTGCACCCGCAACGATTAAGAGGGGTTTTTCAAATTTTCTGAGCTGCTGTGCTCTCAATAATCCAAACAACATCTACAAATACCTACTTCTACATCCACATCCGCATAGGACCGGGCCGTAATGGCAATCGCGATCCATCTCACAGGGGGACATAGGAGCAAGCCTTGTACCAAATGGTGACTTTTTGCTCCACCTATAATTGTTTGAGATTGTTAGAGTTTTTTAGTTTGGCGATCATGTTGGGGGGGTAAGGAGCAGTTTAAACCGTTTAAATCATAGTCAGTTGGCAAGGAAATGGGTTGAAGAGCTTTTTAAAACTCACTTCGGATGGCGAAGGTTCGGCGATATTGAGAGCAACTGATACTGGGTTTTACAACATCGTTAAAAACACAAAATACTCTTCTGGCAAATCGTCAAACTCAAGTGCCGATTTACAGGTGGGGCAAGTCATCGTCGGCAGTTGGACATTATTTTTTACCAAATCTTCTGTTTTCGAAAGATAAACAAACGGCGCTTTGCAGCCCAAACATGCAAAAGGAAGATAAATCGAATCCACAGGCGCACCGACCCGAAAATTTTTAATCAGGTTAATCTGCTCAACCACAGCAGGGGAGCATTCAAAAAAGCGAAATTGGGTTCCTTTATTTCTAAGGCCTTCAA
>CAYJBA010000138.1:0-7087 GCA_964367865.1 uncultured Bacteriovoracaceae bacterium
CAGCGGCACTTTGCTCAATCGCATCGACGACAGAACCCGGAACCGGAAAATGTTCTCTGGGTGATCCATAAATATTATGCGAGCGCTCGGCTTCTAAGATGATTCGTGTCATCGTTCGAACCGCTTCGCTGGGGTAACCTCCTGACGCCGTTTCAGCGGAGAGCATGACTGCGTCCGTTCCGTCAAACACCGCATTGGCTACGTCGCTTGCCTCGGCGCGCGTTGGTGTAGGGGAGGAGATCATCGATTCAAGCATCTGAGTCGCCGTGATGATGGGAACGCCCAGTTCGTTGCAGGCGCGAATGAGTTGCTTTTGAATGATCGGCACGCGCTCCGCGCCGATTTCAACCGCCATATCGCCACGAGCAACCAAAAGCGCGTCGGCTGCGTCGATAATGGCGTTCTGATGTTCGATGGCTTCTTGCCTTTCGATCTTAGCGATGATCATCGGCATATCGGATGTAATTTTTTGAACGCGCCCTCTGATGTTTTCGATGTCAGATGCCGCTCTCACAAAGGATAGCGCTACTGCATCGACGCCCTCTGAAAGCCCAAACTTAAGATCGTCATAATCTTTATCAGTTACGCATGGAATGGATAGAGGCGTTTCTGGAAGGTTCATTCCCTTATTGCTGGTCAGAGTGCCGCCGACTTCGACTTCAACTACGATTTCGGGGGGAGAAACTTGAGAAACACGGGTCGAAATTTTTCCATCATCAAAGAGGATTCGAAATCCTTTTTGCGTATCGCGTGAAACCGCATCTGCGATCTCAGCTGAAATCGGGATAGAGATTCGACCCTGTGTCGAAAGCCGAGGAGTAGCTCCTTCGGGATAAAGTAGAAGCACATCGCCCGCTTTGAGCGCAATGCCAGCTTTTGGAAGTAAGCCAGCACGAAGCTTGGGTCCTTGAAGGTCTTGAACAATAGCGATTGGCTTATTGGCCCGTTTGGAAGCTTCGCGAATGGAGCGAATGAGCCCGCGATGAAAATCGTGCGTCCCGTGACTGAAATTGAGTCGTGCAACGTCCATCCCTTCATCGATCAAGGCGGCTATTTGATCCGCGCTTTGAGAGGAGGGGCCTAACGTACAAACTATTTTAACCTTTCTTCTGGAGTAAGAGAGCATAGGAACGTTTCATTTTCTCCATTTCGTCTTCGAAGTTTTGACTCAGAAACCGTTCCCGTTCCTTGTGTTGGGCTTCAAGCTGTTTCATTCTTTGCTCATAACTGCGAGTGGTCTCATCGAGCACTTGCCTAATTTGGCGATTGCTTTCTTGAGTTACTTTTTGGGCCTCTTCCTTGGCCGCTTGAATCTGATCCATCAGCGCAAGCTTTTCAGTTTCTGATTTTCGCTCATACTCTCTGACCAGATTTGATTCTTTCGCATTAAAATCCCGATGAGCCATCTTCATAGCAAATTCAGTGTCCTGCCGATAAGCAGAGAACTTATTTTGCGAGTCGATTCGGGATTTTTCGAGAATATCTTCATACTCTCGACGTTGCCTGTTTAGCATATTTTCATAACTGCGGCGAATATTATCTACTTCTCGACTTTGGTCAGCCTCAGAATTGCGCCTTTCGATATTTCGGCTGAGCTCGAGATCGCCAATATGACCCATGAGCTCCTGTTTCTGTTGTTGAGTCTCAAAGGCGTGGTCTCTTTGAAGTGTTGCCTCGCGGGATTCTTTGTCTTGGACCAAATCCTGATATCGATTGGTTTGATTTTCGTGCGTACCGGCCAGCGCTCTTCGATTGCGATCCTTTTCAGCGTCCATGGTCTTTTCGTATTCTCGAATCATGGATTTACGAATAGCGTTCTCCGCTGTTGGCGATATGCTAGAGGGCCTTTCAGACGTGTTGAGATCTTGAATGGACTGTTGAAGCCTCCTGAGCTCAGTCGCATCTGTATCTTTTTGTCGTTTAAAGGCCTCTTGGTACTGACTCGCCTGTTTAGCCAATGCGGATTCACGAGTTATTTCGGCCTTTTCGGCCTGTGCCTCATAGGCAGCATCGTGCAGTTTGCGATCGTGCTGATTCTGCTCGAACAGCTGCTGTTGGTTGCGTTCTTGGTTTTTTGCCATGTCCTGAATGCGCTGAAGACTCTCGGAGTTTTGATTGCGGATGAGATTTGTATAGACTTCATCTCTTTCGCGAATCACTTCGTCTTGTTTTAAAAATTGAGCTCTTTCACTTGCTTTCGCACTCTTCTTTAAGTGGTCAATCTCGCCTTCATAGGCGTTTTGCATCGAGTTCTGGCGAACGTTCCAATCGGTTTCGAGCTCTTTAACAGCTGTAGCGCGGGCATCTCCATGTCTTGCGAGCCAATCTTTTTCTACGTTGAGCGAGCTCCGTAGGTCGGCCCTGAGATGTTGGTTTTCTTTTTCGTGAACTTCTCGAACCTTTTCAGTTTGATCTTTCATGTTGTTGCGAAGGGCTTCTTCGTGCGCGCGGGACTGGGCTTCTCTAGCCCGATCGCCTTGATCCAACTGATGCTCATAGGCGCGTTTCATTTCAGATAGATTACGATTCAGCTCTCGGCGTTGAGCATTGGTTAGGTCTTGTCGCTCTCGCTCGGCGTAGGCATTTTGTCGGGATTGCTCATCTCGAGCCGTACTTTTATTGGTTTCGGACTGGTCAGCTGCCCGTTCATAGGCTTCTTGGTAAGAATCTTTAGTAGTCTGAATGGCCTTGTCGATTTCGTCCTGATGGCGAATCGCTTGCGTCTCCGATTTGCTTTCGTAGGCTCGACTCGATTCGTCTAAATCATGCTTCACTTTGGCTGTAGTTGTATCAGTATGATCTTTTAAGGCGCTCAGTTGTTGTTTGAGAGATTCAGCTTCGGCGCTCATTCGTCCGTCGCGACCGTAAGTCTTTGCCTTAAGTAGGTCGAGTTCATTTTGATTGGTTTTTTTTGCCCTAATCGCATGATCTTCAGCTTCATCCCGATGGGAGGCTAGCGCGCGATCAAGTTCTGCTTCGTTTTTTCTGGCAATCGTATTGTAATTTTTTTCAAGCCGAGACTGAAGCTCGGCATTGCTTTCGCGATTCCGCGCAGCTTCATTGCGTACTTCATCTTCTAGCTCCGAAAGTGAGCGCTGGTAGTTACTATAGCCGCCATCCTGTGGCCCTGAGACGCTAGGCATTCCTTTGCCTCCGAAGTGTTTATGAGCAAGCAGCGTACCAATCGAAAGGTCGATTCTAAAATAAAATATTGAAAGGTTTCAGGGGTCGAGGGATTCGTCTCAATCGCTCAAATGAGTGGAGGTAGGAAAAAAATTCCGTCGCTGGATAAAAATGCCGAGCTCACATAGTTTTTTGTTTTGAGGCGAGAGAAATTTTCGAGCAAACGGGAAGTAAGGCAATCTGCAAAAATCAGGGTCTGGCATCTAGTTCCGGTACAGAAACGAGTTCCGGCTGTCCTTGGCCTGACGTTTCTTTTGAATTATTTAAAAAGGATCTTTTTCTCATTTCACTCCTGAGAATGGCACTTCATCTCTAATATAAACTTCTCTGCACGAGCATTTCCTTCATGCCCTTCAACGATTATCCCGTTTGCAAAATCCTGCGAGATCGAATTGACCATCCCTCGGCTATTGTCGATTTTATTTTCGGTATAGTTTGCAGTGCCGATTCCTTGATCATCGAGATTAAGAGAGAGTGTCGCCTCAATATAAATCGGTCCCATTCCAATGGGAGTCACTGTAATGTTTGAGCTATAAATGGAAGAATCCGAAAAATAGGACGCGACGTGGTTTTTTTTAAGTGGCGCTATGAGTGGGATCCAAGATTTTGGAACCTGGGAATCACGGCCGTTTTTGATTTCGAAATTTAATGTTTTTATTTCCCGCTCAGAAGAATCCAAAGAGATCGAATCAGTCAGTTCTGGGGGCTTGGACGAACTCGTCCGGCCTTCTATTCGAGTGACCGCACAGATCGTTTTTACATGGGTACCGGCCCATGAGTGGTTGGGGGCAACGGAGGTAAAAATAAGTACCGAAAGTGAAAAGGCGAAAAGGATCCATTTCATATATTTTTCCTCGCTGTTTTTGGCGCCGTCCGGATTGGAGGGTCCATGAACAGGAGGAGGTCTTTTACTAATCTGTATCAAAATAGTCAAGAATTAAGACACTGTAAACATTAATGCTAAAAATTGTACAATTTCAAAGAGTTCCAATCTAAAACCCGGACTCTTTAATCTCTTTTTTGGTCTTTTCTTCTTCAAGTGCGGCGAGTTTGATTCGCATGACGATGACACGTCCAATTCGATAAAGAAGCGTATTTTCGTCCACGGCATCCGTCTCAGCGGGTCGCCATCCCTCAAGAGCGTCACGCTGTATGAGCTGCTCTTTCTGTACGGATACTTTGACTGAGGGCTTTCCGTTATAAAAGCCTTTACTCAATGTCACAGAAAACCGGTACTGGGCTTTAAGATAGGAGTCTTGGAGGCCAAAGGAATCCGTAAAATTTCTCTCAGCGGTATTATCAGTCCATTTAGTCTGTACGAATCCGCCCTCGCGGTTTGAAACTTCTAACCTAGAATGTTTGAGTGCATCTAGGGCCGATTGCCATGCGATATTAAAATCGGTGAGATAGATCTTCGTAAATGTCTGATTGATATCTCCCCCCACGCTCTTTTTGTAAGCAGACATGCAGCCTGTCAGCATTGGAGTCGCGAGTAGGCCGATCAGGGTGATCGCAATAGGCAATCTCATGGTTGAACTCTACCCTCGACTTTAGCGACTGAAGACGCAAATCGGGTCAAGCTTTTCATAGCCGTTGTTCCGTCGATCAGAGTTTCATTAAAATCTTTCCCGAACTGAAGCTTGAGTAACGCATAACTTTTTACCTGTGCACCGGCTCCTAGATTTTGGGTCACCACTTTGACTGCTCCCGCCGCTGGTAGAACAAAAATTTTCCATAACGGAGTCGAAGAAAGGACTCCCTCCGGACTAGGAGAGTTAAAAGTCAAAGTGCTAATCCCCGACTCGGGCGCGATCATCTCAATAACGGGTGGGACCTGTTTTGCAGACCCAATGGCGTCGATTGCGAGAAAAGGACCCGGTCGAACAGCCACAGAAGCGTTGTCCGAATAAATTCCGGAGATTCTCCTACCCTGGTCTGCCAGAGCGAGGGTAAGAACTGCTTTGGTTTTTCCGTATGGCCGCAGAGTAGTAGTCAGGCTGACTTCGTCCGTCGCAGCATCCTGCATTTGTGCGGTGATCGGAATTTTTATATCCGTGGGCATCAGAGTTTCTCGATTGCCGTTCATGTCAATAAACGCGGTAGTTAGTACATCTGCTTTAAAGGGAGGTCGGGTTAAAAAAACTTTATGATAAAGTCCCAGCTCCAGTCCGGCTGAGAAATTTAAACCCCGATCCATTTGAGCAGGAATAAATGTTTCTGAGATTCCTACCTTGGTAAAGTGGATCTTGTTCACAAAATCGATTTTAAATCCGGTCGCAAGACCCATCACGTCAGAAACTTTAATATTCGCTTGAGCGCCAGCGAGCCGCGTCGGGAGGCCAGGATTAAGCGGAATTCGATAGATCGGCTTATTGAGATTGACGGTTGCAAAAAGAAATCGAACTGTTTGTTCAGGTAAAGCCAGATTAGACGGAACCTTTCTAGGTCCAAAAACATCAATTTCGTCTTTTTCGGGAGACATGAGCGATTGAACGCTGAAGTTAACCAAGTCAAAAATATTAAGAGATTTAAAAACTATTCCAGCCAAAAACTGACTGTCATCCGTCGCGGGCGGAAACCCTTCGAGGAGTCCCTGGGTCAGTTTTTCGGCTGTTGGAAACCGGCGCAAAAAAACAGTAGCTCCCGCGGACTTTACCCCTGCGATCGAAGTCGTCGTATAGCCACTTTTAGCTACGGTCAATGTGCGGGGCAAATCGCCTGGGATCCGAAGCAGGGCCGAACCATCGGCAGAGGTTTTTACTTCAATCAGTGGTTCTGAGTCGAGAGAGGTTCCGCCGCTGACTAGGGCTTCAGAAATAGCTAAGCCATTAACTGCGTCGAGCACTTGAACTTTGAGCTCACCGCGCGAGACACTGGCCTCTGAATAGAGGCTAAAACCCAGGGTTTCGGCTCGGACGGGTGCTGTGACAAAAAAGTGCGCGAGAGCGATGCAGAAGAACCAAAAGACAGAGGTTTTGTGGTCCTGAAGGCGTTTTCCTGATTCCATGGAAAGTTCCCCTTTATAATTGAATAGGCTACAGAAATTTATTGCCTCTTGTCAATGACCTCTGGCACAAACAAAGTATGGAAACCCAAAAAACCACTAAGGCCAAACCCGGCCGCAAGAAACTCGATCTGGCCGCAGAAGTGGCTCGAGTTTTAGAACTCGAAGGCCGCGCAATCCTCGAATGTGCAAAGCGCATCGAAAAATTGGACATCGCTCGCGATGTCAGCCACGCGATCGAGATCTTAGCCTCGGCACTGGATCAGGGCGGTAAGATCGTCGTAACTGGTGTGGGAAAGTCGGGCAAGGTGGGCCAAAAAATCGCGTCTACGCTCTGTAGTACCGGAAGCCTCGCTGTGTTTTTGCATCCCTCAGATGGAATGCACGGAGATTTAGGGTTGGTAACGGCAAAAGATGCGGGCCTGGCACTGAGTTATAGCGGCAACACGGAGGAGCTGGTGCAACTGCTTCCTTCTCTTAAAAAGTTAGGTGTGCCGGTCGTTGGGCTAGGTGGAAAAGCCGATTCTAAACTCGCACAGAGTTGCGACTCTTGGATGGACGGCTCCGTAGCGCAAGAAGCTTGTCCTCATAATTTAGCACCCACAACAAGTACGACATTGGCTTTGGCCTTGGGAGACGCGCTTTCGATCGCTCTGATGCAGATGCGTGGATTTGATGCGGGCTCTTTTGCGAAAAATCACCCCGGTGGAACTCTAGGCCGAAAGTTAAATCTCCGAGTGTCGGATGTGATGCTTCGTGCGCGACAGATTGCGAAGGTTTCTGAAAGCACTTTGATGGAAGTCGTAGTTGTTGCATTGACAGAAAAGCGGCAGGGTGCGGTTCTCGTGGTCAAAGGAGAAAAACTTCTCGGAATCATTACCGACGGAGATCTTAAACAGA
>CAYJBA010000139.1:0-7043 GCA_964367865.1 uncultured Bacteriovoracaceae bacterium
AGTGACTATACAGAGACGGCTGATGCCTCTGCTCAGGCCAACCTGCCTGCGAACATGGCGATGGTTCGCGGAAAAGTTGGCGAAGCTGCGATGGATGAGGGTGGCGAGGACGAGGTTTCAGGCGAAAACGAAGAGGATGAAGATCAGCATGCAGCGCAGGGATCCGTTGGGGACGACGAAGATATTAGAGTAGGTAGCTCCGAGATTTGGCGATTTAGCCTCTTGACGGATAGCCCCAGAGACTTACGGCTAAAGGTAGTACAAATTTTAAGCGAACTCAGAGTCTCACCCAATACCCCCGGTATCGGCGGAATTCAAACTCCGGGCGGCATACAGTTCGATCTAATCTTGTCTCAATCCACGGTTTCTAATTTAAAAAAGCAACTCCAGCGAATCGCGCCTAAGCCAGCGGAAGGAGCAGCGTCGTCTGGCGGTACTTTTACTTGGTACAAAACAAAGTCTCGACGAAAAATCCCTGAGGGCAAAACGCGAGTCATGATCTGGCTATCGCAGATTTAAGCCACTTCCTCATTAACACGTTGAAATATAAAAGGGGGAGCCAGCAGTCGCATAGCTCCCCCTTTGTTTTGGTTTAAGAGATATCTATTGATTAACGAAACGGGTTTTATATTAATTAACAAAAATAGTCAAGAATTAGCGGCGTTGTGGGTTTAGCTATATATATTTGAATTTATTGATATATTTATAATTCACATCTCTTATTCTAAAATAATTCCGCTGCTACATGTAATTGAACTAATGAACTTACATTCATCGGCTCCCGGCTGTTTTGAATCGGCTAAAGGCTTAAATTCGTATTTCCCTTCTAGCGTTACGTGTTTTCCGTCTCCATTTGAAATTACGACGCCCCAATCACCGATTTGAAACTGAGAAGACTCCTCGTGTCTGACATGCTTGGCGCCTGCACCCAGCATCATAATGCAAATACTATTGCGATGGGATTGAAACCGACCGGGTTGACTTTTTGGAAATGGATAACCCTCGTTCCAAAATCTAAAATCCTCCGCCTTACTTCTGTATCTGGGCCCAATGGCAGTGACAGACCCGTCTTGATTGTAAATCCAGTCTTCTGCAAAAAAACGGACATCCCTATAAGCCTTCTTCGCCGACACTCCGACAGCACCCTCTTCTGCACAGGCTGAGATCAGCAGGATACCGATTAAAATTGAGTATTTCATATCTTCCACGAAATATAATTTATCTGGAAAAAGCGCTAGTCTTAGTGGTTAGCAGAACAAGGAACTGTGGAACAGATGGGCTGTGAAAAAAAGACTACAGATTTATAAAATTAATTTCGGTTACAAGTTATCGAATTAATACACTTTGTTTCACAGGCTCCCTATAAGATTGGATCCTTGCATTAAGATGCAAATCCCATAGCGATGAATGAGAAACTCACCGCCCTCTTTTTCTTTAAACGGGTAACATTAACGCGAGTAACTTAACTACTTCCACCGCTTTTGCTGCTTCCGCCCCCTGCAGGAGTTCTGCGAGCAGCGCCACTTTTGGCACCACCATGAGCTGCGCCTTTACCAGGGCCGGCAGCCTTGCTCTTACCCTTGAAGAGTTTACGGAAACGCCCAAATGGATCCTTTGCCTGAAGGTCTTGATCCTTTTCGCCGGCCTTATCAGTCGTAGCTGCTGCGCCAGCTTTCACTTTGCGCTTACGATCGATAGGAGGATGATCTACGAGCTCTAGTACAGCCATTTCGGCGGCATCGCCCCAACGACGGTCCGCAATCTTAAGAACGCGGGTGTAACCCCCATTACGCTCTTTGTAGCGGTCAGCCAAAGTCGTAAACAATTTTTTCACGACATCATTATCACGAGTCCGGTCAAAAGCTACGCGGCGAGACGCGGGTGAACCGCTCTTACCGAGTGTTACGAGGCGATCAACCACACGGCGGATCTCCTTTGCTTTTGCAACAGTCGTTGTAATCTGTTCTTTATCGATCACACAGTTAGCCATGTTGCGAAACATAGCCGCACGATGCGAAGTGTTGCGTCCAAATTTACGGCCGTCTACTTTGTGCCTCATAAAACACCCTTTAATTTAAAATTCATCTCTCCGATTAATCTTCGAGATCGTCGTCACTTTCATCGAACTCTTCGCCACCAGCGCGATCGGTTGCCATCTTACTTTCATCAACATCCGAATCAGCGGGTTTTGGGGGCTGGGAGGGAGGTACAAAACCGTCGAGTTTCATGCCGAGGCTAAGTCCCATTTCCGATAAAATGTCTTTGATTTCGTTCAACGACTTGCGACCGAAATTTTTGGTCTTGAGCATTTCTGCTTCCGTCTTCTGAACGAGTTCGTAAATGTACTTAATGTTGGCGTTCTGCAAACAATTAGCAGACCGAACAGAAAGCTCGAGCTCCTCAACCGAACGGTAGAGGTTCGGATTAAATTGGCTTCCGCCCTCTTCCTTAGCTTGTGCGATAGGTTCTGGCTCCTCTTCGAAATTGAGGAATACGGAGAGCTGATCCTTTAAAATTTTAGATCCCAATGAAACAGCATCTTCCGGCTGAACAGATCCGTCAGTCCATACTTCGAGAGTTAATTTATCAAAGTCTGTACGTTGACCGACGCGACTTTGCGTGACGGTGTAATTTACTCGGCGAATGGGCGAAAAGAAACTGTCGATCGGAATCCAACCAATCGGCATATCGTCTGTTTTGTTAGCTTCAGATGGGCGATACCCGCGACCGCGCGCGACCTGAACTTCAACACGAAGCTTGCCACCTCTTCCGATAGTCGCAATGTGCTGATCTGGATTCAATACTTGTACTTGCTCGGAAACAATGATGTCCGAAGCCAATACTTCGCAAGGACCGGTCTTATCAATCAACACAGTCGCTTGTTCTGCGTTGAGACGAAAACGAACTTCTTTCAAGTTCAAAATAATTTCAGCTACGTCCTCTTTAACGTCAGGCATGGGTGTAAACTCATGAACCATTCCATCCATCTTTACTGCGGTTGCAGCAGCACCTTGCAAAGAAGATAGAAGTACACGTCGAAGGGAGTTGCCAAGTGTAAGTCCAAAACCACGTTCGAGAGGTTTTGCAACAAACTTACCGTACCCCGGTGTGAGTGACTCCTTGTCTACGTCAAGAGCCTTCGGTCTAATCAAATCGCGCCAATTTTTTTCTAACATTTCATTTCTCCTGTTATATCCCCTCGCTTGATCTACCGGGCGCTCACGCGTGCGTTAGCAAGCTATGCGGGGCGTATTCAGTTTTAGTCGCCTTATTACTTCGAATAAAGTTCGACCACCATGCGTTCTTCCATCGGAGCCGTAATATCGTCTCGCGAAGGAAGATCCCGAACTCTTGCAGAAAATGCTGCAGAATCCAATTCTAACCATTGTGGAATTTCACGACGTTTAACCGCCTCAAGGGCCCCAGCTATGCGGGCCATATTGCGGCTCTGGTCGTGAACTTCAACCATGTCACCCTTACCTACCATGTAAGAAGGGATGTTTACTTTTTTGCCGTTTACCTTGAAGTGTCCTTGACGAACCAAAAGTCGCGATTCGTTTCTGGAGTTGCCAAAACCGGAACGATAAACAACGTTATCCAAACGACGCTCGAGCATCGTAAGGAGAGTTGCGCCCGTTACGCCTTTGCTTCTTTCAGCAGCCTCAAACATATTTCGGAATTGCTTTTCGAGCAGTCCGTAAATTCTCTTAATCTTCTGCTTTTCACGGAGCTGTAATCCGTACTCAGAAAACTTGATTCGGCCCTGACCGTGCTGCCCAGGTGGATAACCCCGACGCTCGAATGCACACTTTTCCGTGTAACAACGATCACCTTTTAAGAACAATTTTTGATTTTCGCGGCGGCAGAGTCTGCAAACCGGACCAATACGACGTGCCATAAATTAGACCCTTCTCCTTTTTGGCGGACGACATCCGTTATGTGGAATCGGAGTCACATCCTCGATGTATGTCACGCGAAGACCGACAGAAGCCAACGCACGAAGTGCGGACTCACGACCTGCTCCGGGACCACTGACATAGACTGAAACACTTCTCATTCCGTTTTCGACTGCCTTGCGACCTGCATCTTCGGCAGCAACCTGCGCAGCAAACGGAGTATTTTTTCTAGAACCACGAAAGCCCTTTCCACCCGCGCTCGACCAACAGATGGCATTACCCATAGTATCGGTAATCGTCACGACGGTGTTGTTAAAGGAAGAAAGAACATGAACGTTTCCAGTAGAAACGTTTTTCTTTCCCTTCTTCACTTTCTTAGCAGCGTCTGGAGCTACTACTGAGGCTGGAGCCTCTTTTTTTTCTGTTTTTGGGGCTTCTGTTTTTTCTGACATAATTAACTTCTTTCGTAAGTCCTTTATTTTATCTTGAAATTATTTCATCGCCTTAACGGACTTCTTGCCCGCAATTGCGACTGCCGGACCCTTGCGAGTACGAGCATTAGAATGTGTGCGCTGACCGCGAACAGGTAATCCTTTACGATGACGAGTTCCGCGATAGCAGCTGAGATCAACTAGACGCTTGATGTTCAAGCTGGATTCTCTCCGAAGATCACCCTCTACGCGATGTGCGCGATCGATAATTTCTCTAATCTTCGCAACTTCAGCCTCGCTGAGCGCATCTGACTTGCGATCAAAGTCAATTGCAGCTTCAGTAAGAATCTTGCGCGCACCTGGGCGGCCGATTCCATAAATATAAGTTAATGCTATTTCCATCCGCTTATTGCGTGGGAGATCAACTCCCGCGATACGTGCCACGATCTACCTCCTAGCCCTGGCGTTGTTTATGCCGGGGGTTTTTGCAAATGACCCGAACTACATTTTTGCGACGAACCACTGTGCATTTGTCGCAGATTTTTTTTACTGATGCTCTAACCTTCATAAATAAGCCTCGTTTAAAAATACTCTATTTCACTCGGTAAGTGATGCGCCCACGGGTTAAGTCGTAGGGAGACATCTCTACCGTAACTTTGTCTCCAGGTAAAATCTTGATATAGTTCATACGCATTTTTCCTGAGATGTGAGCCAGAATCTTACTTCCGTTCGACAACTCGACCCGGAACATGGCATTTGGAAGGGGCTCTAAAACCGTTCCCTCGACCTGTATCGCTTCTTCTTTCGACATCCCCTATACACTAGGCCTATCCTTTATAGGCAGTTAAAATGCAGTTAAAACCTCTGGGCCTTTCGAAGTGATTGCCACCGTATGCTCAAAATGAGCAGAAAGCGACCGATCCTGTGTGACGGCTGTCCAACCATCATCCAAAACCCTTACTTCATGACCGCCAGCATTGATCATGGGCTCAATAGCGAGAACCATTCCGGACTTGAGCACAAGACCCTTACCCTTTGGACCGTAATTAGGCACCTGTGGCTCCTCATGGAGCGCTCTACCTATACCGTGACCAACGAACTCCCTTACCACGCTGTAACCGAACGATTCAACATAATTTTGGACAGCGTGGCCAATGTCAAACACTCGATTTCCTTCGCGGCATTGCTCAATTCCCCGACGAAGGGACTCTTGAGTTACATCAATTAGTTTCTGCGTACTTTGGGCAATTTTACCTACAGCAACCGTACGAGCTGAATCGCCGTACCAGCCTTCATAAGAGACCCCAAAATCGAGCCCTACTATGTCGCCCTCAAGAAGCTTGCGCTTCGGTGAAGGGATGCCATGCACGACCTCATCATTGACCGAGATACATACACAGGCTGGAAAACCGTGGTAGCCCTTAAAAGCAGGCAGTGCGCCAAGTTCTTTAATTCTAGACTCGGCAAATTTATCGAGCTCACCCGTAGAAATGCCTGGATGCGTCATTTTTACCATCTCATCCAAAATCTGGGCAACAATTTGCCCCGCCTTCTTCATCAGTCCCAATTCACGTTCTGATTTAATGTTAACCACAAATCCCTACTTATTCGCTAATCGCATGGGATAGGCTCACCGTGACTTCGGTGGCAGGCATTAGCGCATCAATGGACTTAAGCTTGCCCTGCTTTTTATAATATGTAACGAGGGGCGCGGTTTGCTTGTGATAGACAGCCAGCCGCTTTTGAATCACTTCGACGTGATCATCATCGCGCTGAATCAAGGCAGACCCGCACTGATCACAAATGCCCTTCTTTTTTGGCACGGTAGTAACAACGTGGTACATCGACCCACATTTAGAACAAGTTCTCCGTCCTGAAAGTCGATTTAAAAGCTCTGAATCCGGAATTTCAAACAATACCGCACGATCAACTTTTCTTTTATGCTGTTCTAGCATTTCGTCCAACGCCTCCGCTTGCGGAATAGTTCGCGGAAAACCGTCTAAAATAAACCCGCCTTTGCAATCTGCGTTTTGGATCCTCTCAGATATCAGCCCAATGACAACTGCATCAGGAACCAACGCTCCCTGATCCATAAAATTCTTCGCTTCAAGTCCGAGTTGTGTCTTTTTGCCGATGGCGGCCCTCAGCATGTCGCCTGTGGAAAGCTGAGGCCAACCTTTTTTTGTAGTCAGCTTTTTCGCTTGAGTCCCTTTTCCTGATCCCGGGGGACCCAACAACACCAAAATCATGTGTATGCCGCGCGACCCTTTAAGCGAGTATGCTTCATGAAGCCTTCGTAATTTCTAGACAATAGAAAAGTCTCGATCTGTGCAACAGTATCAAGTGCCACGCCCACAAGAATGAGAACGCTCGTGCCGCCGAAATTAAACTGCACATGCATGGCCTGAGAAAAAATACTTGGAAGTACACATATCGCTGAAATATAGACGGCACCGCCCAAGGTAATTCGAGACAAAACGTAATCAATATATTCTGCGGTTGGCGGACCCGGCCGAATCCCCGGCACAAACCCTCCATTTTGCTGAAGATTTTTAGCAATTTCTTTAGGATCAAAAGTTACCGCAGTATAAAAATAGGTAAAAACAACTACCAGCCCAAAGTAGAGAGCAGAATAAATTAGCTGATTATTAAAAAATTTCGTTACCAATTCATTGAGTTTTAAAGAAAGATCGGGGCTGAGGATAGTAGAAATTTG
>CAYJBA010000140.1:0-1341 GCA_964367865.1 uncultured Bacteriovoracaceae bacterium
CTTTGGATTCTGGATTGCACCTTGGGCGGAGGGTGACACACTGCCGCATTATTGAATCGCCTTTCAGAAAGGCGCGAGCTACAAAAACATAAAATTTTGGCCGTAGATCGTGATCCAAGCGCAGTAGTTGCTGCCCGGACGCGGTTCGCGCGCGAGATTTCTGAAGGCAGACTACAGGTCATTCAATCGCGAATGAGTGAACTCGTAGATTGGGTAGCCGAGCACCCCGTGATGGGCCTGATGGCTGATCTTGGGTTTTCAAGTGATCAAATTGAATCAGGCGAGAGGGGATTGAGTTTTATGAAAGAGGGTCCCTTAGATATGAGACTCAATCCGGAGGAGGGCCAAAGCTGTAGGGAATTTCTCGCAGTTGTTCGAGAACTCGACCTGGTAAAAATTTTACGGGAATATGGCGAAGAGCGATTTGCAGGCCGAATTGCAGGAGCGATCATTAAAAGCCGACGAGAAAAGAATCTGCCCAAGACAACGTCCGAACTTGCGCATTTAATCACCCGAGCCGTCCCTCCCGCGGCAAGGCACGGGAGGATTCATGCCGCGACAAGGACTTTTCAAGCCCTAAGAATTGCGGTGAATGATGAGCTCGAGGAGCTCGATTCTCTATTGGAGCGTGTTATACTAAGGGTCAAAATAGGGGGGTGTATTGCCATTTTGAGCTTTCACTCCCTTGAGGACCGAAAGGTTAAATTTGGATTTAGGGTAAATGGCTTGGAGCCAACGACCAAAAAGCCAATAGAGCCTTCCGAAGAAGAAGTTCGAATAAACCCTCGCGCGAGAAGCGCGAAATTGAGATTAGCGATTCGGGTGGAGGAGAACACTTGAGTGTAAAGAAAGCGTTTCCAATCTGGGCCTTTTTTACCCTGATTGCGTTTGCAGTGGCGACTGTTTGGCTGCGGCTTTCTATCGTGCGGACAACCTATGAAATTTCCCAGGCTGAAAGTACGATTCGTCAACTGCAGCAGCAAAGAGAACAAGCTGAGCTTAAGGTAACGGCGTTGAGGTCCCCTCGAAGACTTGAAGTTTTAGCTCGGGGAAAATTTGGTCTCACTCAACCTCAAGCGGGTCAAATGGTTCTCCTTAAGGATGCCGGTGGAAACCCATTCTAGGCGCCGCATCACGATTTTGATGGTTTTCTGTTTTGCGCTGGCGGGTGCAGTTACCGTGCGCGCTGTTTACGTTCAACTCCTCCCAGATTCTAGGCTTGAGCACATGGCCAAGCGCCAGTTTCAGGCAAAAGTTTTAACTCAGCCCAGGCGTGGGGCAATCTTAGATCGAAACGGCGAGCCTTTAGCCGTTAATTTAGAAGCGAGCAGTTTGGCAGCC
>CAYJBA010000140.1:1351-7037 GCA_964367865.1 uncultured Bacteriovoracaceae bacterium
AATCCCGGAAAACTAAAAAATAAAAAAGCCATTGCTTGGGCGCTTTCCCAGTCTATAGGAATTCCAACTGCAAAAATATTAGATCGTCTTTCAGAGAAAAAAGAATTTGTATGGATTAAGCGCCAACTTACCGAAGAAGAGCTTTTTAAATTTAAAAAATTTAGATTGATTGATTCGGATGGGGATTGGATCAACGGTCTTTGGATCGTTAAAGAAAATAAGCGGGTGTATCCACACGGACAGCTCCTAGGTCATGTAATGGGCGATGTAAATGTGGATTCTGACGGACTTGAAGGTGTGGAGCTTTGGCATAACGAAAGACTTCGAGGGCGAGTGATTTCAGTCTCCGCAATTAAAGATGCTTTGGGACGCCCCACATTTATAGACGCGGAGGCAGCGAAAAATGTTCAAGACGGGCTTCCCGTTAAACTCACGATTGATGCATCACTTCAGTTCGAAGTGGAGCAATTACTCAAAAATGCCGTTCAAAAAACAGGTTCGCATAGCGGTTCCATTATTATCATGAATTCCATGGACGGAGAAATATTGGCCATGGCCAATCAACCCTCATTTAATCCAAACGACAAAACCGTGTCAGCGGACCGTAGGCGTAACCGAGCTGTAACGGATGGTTATGAGCCGGGCTCCACGCTTAAAAGCGTAATTTTAGCGGGCGCTCTTTCAAACGGTTCGAAACTTTCAGATTCCGTCTGGGCCGAAAAAGGTAGCTTCGTTATTCAGGGAAAACGTATTTCTGAAGCCGAATCCCATGAAAAATTTGATTGGCTAACACTTAAGAGGATGATTCAGGTTTCAAGCAACGTGGGAGCCGCTAAGTTAGCATTGAAGCTCGGCGCAGATAAAGTCATCGCGACTTTGAGAATTTTTGGATTTGGAACTAAAACTGGGATGGGGTTTCCAGGCGAAATCTCTGGCCATGTGCCGCCAAAAAAATCGTTTCAGCCACTGACGCTTGCTAATGTAGGGTTTGGGCAGGGAGTTTTGAGTACCTCGATTCAGATGACCCGGTCCTACGCCGTTTTTTCGAACGGAGGGTGGTTGGTTCAGCCCACACTCTTAAAAGAGCCCACATTGAAAGCAAAAGAATCGCCTAGGAAGATTCTTTCTACAAAGGTAACCGAGCAGGTCCTGGATGCACTCGAAGGAGTTGTCGAAGAAGGCGGAACAGGTGTAAAAGCCGCCGTACCAGGCTATCGGATCTTGGGTAAGACGGGTACCGCACAAAAGATAGATCCCGCTACTGGTAAATATTCTCACAATAAGTATTTGGCCACATTTATTGGGTTTGCTCGCGACGTAAATCCTAAAATTGTGATCTTTGTATCGCTCGATGAACCTCATGGGCTCTATTATGCAGCTGATACAACTGCGCCACTATTTAAGGACGTCTTTAAGGCGGTAGCAAATCGTTTTAGCATTCCAGCGAGACCAGATCCGGTGGCACGGCTCGCAGGTATAGACCACCTGCGTACAATTCAGTCTTCGCTGGCGCCGCTAAAAGCACCAAATCAGGAGCCCCTACTTTCGCATTTTTTGATATGGCAGGGGCAAACAACGGATGGGCGCTCGATATGGAAAATGCCGCCGCTTCATTCGCTGAGCGCTCGAGAAGCTTTAAGAGCGCTTAAGGGACACGCTTTTAAATTGGATCTTCAAGGTGCGGGAGTCGTCAAATCCCAATACCCTGACGAAGGAAAATCTATCGCCGAGGGTGAAATGATTCGATTGATTTTGTCCGAGCCCCAATGATGGACCCGCAGATTCATTTAAAAGAGTTACTTCAGGCGCTTCCGAAAAAATGGAAATTTGATCTCACTCATCACGACCTGCTTTTGCCGGTGCAATCCATCACATCCGACTCGCGCGAAGTAAGTCCTGGGGATGTATTTGTCGCAACTCACGGAAGCAAGAGCGATGGCCACGAATTTATATCTCTCGCTCAACAGAAGGGCGCGTGTCTGGTCATCGGCGAAAAAAAAATGACCATTCAAACGCTCGTTCCCTATATTCAGGTTCCGGACTCACGATTAGCGCTGGGGCTTTTGTCTTCGCATCTCTTGAAACATCCCAGTCGGGGCATGAGGATGTTGGCTGTGACGGGAACCAGTGGAAAGACAACGACTACTTATTTACTCGAATCGATATTAAAGGCCGCGGGTTACCAGGTCGGCGTTATTGGTACGGTTAATTTTCGCTTTGGCGATCGAGTTTACCCCTCAACTCATACGACGCCAGGAGCCGTGGAACTTCAAAAGCTTTTAGCGGAAATGAAAAAAGATGGCTGCGACGCCGTTGTGATGGAGGTGTCGTCTCATGCCTTAAAGCAGCAGCGCGTCGCTGGTATCGCTTGGGACGGGATGATTTTTACGAACCTTACTCGCGAACACCTCGATTTTCACCCCGACATGAACGATTATTTTGAATCTAAAGCAAAACTTTTTCGAGAAGCGTTCGATTTTTCGAAAAGTGTGGGAAAAGCGCCTTTCGCGGTCGTTAATATAGATGATGATTACGGAAAAAAACTTTTCGAGGAATTTAAGGCGAATCCCAAAAGCGCTACATCTTCTGATTTCTGTTTCGGAACTTTTTCACTTCAAAATAATGCGGATTTTAGTGGCAAGGGATTAAAGCTAGACCTTCAGGGCATTCATGGTCGGAGTGGGGACATCAAAATAGAATCAGTCCTCACTGCTGCGTATAATATTCAAAATATTTTAGGTGCGGTGACCTTGGCTTGGGGATTGAAAATTCCAAACTCTGCAATTGAAAAAGGCGTAACGAATCTCTCGAATGTGCCAGGTCGATTAGAGGCAGTGAGAAACACGCAGGGTATTCATGTATGGGTTGACTACGCGCACAAATCCGATGCTCTAGAAAAAGTTCTAAAAACTCTTTACGAGCTTAAAAAGACCCAGTCCATTATTACGGTTTTTGGTTGCGGGGGAGATCGAGATCGAGAAAAAAGGCCGATAATGGGGGCATTAGCTCTAAAATGGTCCGATTATGTCTTTGTGACTTCAGACAATCCAAGAACTGAAAAACCTGACGCGGTTATTAAGGAAATCACGGCTGGGATGGGATCCGGTCGGCATTTCGAAGTGGAGCCGGATCGCAGCAAAGCGATTTATAAAGCCATTGAGAGGGCAAAATCAGGGGATTTAGTCCTTATTGCGGGTAAGGGACACGAGGATTATCAAATCATCGCGGATCCGTCAGCCCCTAGCGGCACTCGAAAAATTCATTTCGATGACCGTGAAGTAGCCCAGGCAGCTCTTAAAAAAAGAGAACTGCATTTAAAATCTATGTCTTGACTTTGGATTTCAAAAATCTGTAGCATCCCGTCATGCTCTTTCACCTGCTCTATCCGCTTCATGTTAACTACTCATTTTTGAATGTTTTTAAATACATCACGTTTCGCACTTTCGGAGCGATGATCACCAGCGTGCTTTTATGCATGTTTGTCGGCCCCGCTTATATTAAATTGCTGGAGCGCAAGCAAATGGGCCAAGCGATTCGAGATGATGGACCCAAAAGTCATCTTTCGAAAAAGGGCACTCCTACGATGGGGGGCGGCCTAATTATTTTAGCTATTATTATTCCCACGCTACTTTGGTCGGACCTCACCAATAAAAATATTTGGATTTGCGTAGCGACGACATTTTTATTTGGAGTAATCGGATATGTGGATGATTACCGAAAAGTTGTGCAAAAGAACCCTAAGGGGCTTTCTGGAAAGCAGAAATTACTGGCTCAGACGTTAGTTGCGTTTGCTGCGTCCTACGTCATTTATATATTGAGGGACACTCCGCCCGTTTTAAAATTTCCATTTTTTAAGGAAATCTCGCTCTACCTGGGCCCATTTTTCATTGCCTTCTCTGTTTTTGTAATCGTCGGGGCCTCTAATGCCGTCAACCTCACGGATGGACTCGATGGACTTGCCGTTGGTCCAACAATTACAACAGCGTCGACCTTTCTTATATTGTCTTATGCGTCAGGACATACAAAGATTGCTGAGTATCTCCAAATTCCGCATATTCCGGGGGCGGGAGAGCTTACTATTTTTTGTGGTGCAATATCGGCGGCTTGCCTTGGATTTCTTTGGTTTAATACCTATCCTGCCCAAGTATTTATGGGAGATGTGGGCTCACTTTCGCTAGGGGCCTCGCTTGCTGTAGTTTCCGTCATCACAAAAAATGAAATCCTACTTGCCATAGCAGGTGGAATTTTTGTAATCGAAGCCCTCTCGGTAATGGCTCAAGTCGTATCTTTTAAACTTACGGGTAAACGGGTATTTCGAATGGCGCCGATCCATCATCATTTTGAACTTAAGGGGTGGGCGGAGCCAAAGGTTATTGTTCGGTTTTGGATCATTTCGATCCTTCTCGCGATTTTCACGCTTTCGACACTTAAATTGAGGTAAGGGGAATTTAATTGAATGAGTAAGTATAAAGGTAAAAAGGCTCTTGTTGTTGGTTTTGGATTATCAGGTGTTGCATCAGCTAGGTATCTCACTAAACAGGGTGCAAAAGTCATCATCACCGACATGAAACAAAAAAGTGAGTTGATGGACTCGGTCAATGCGGTCGTGGACTTAAAGCTTGAGATGGAGTTGGGCCGGCATAACAACAAAACCTTTCATACCGTCGAAATGATTGTCGTTAGTCCGGGGGTTCCACTTAATATTAAACCCATTGAGGAAGCCCGCGAGAAACTGATCCCTATTACAAGTGAGATCGAATTATCCATTGCAGCGATTAAAGAGCCGATTATTGCGATTACGGGAACAAACGGAAAAACAACAACCACCGCGATCATTGGCGAGATGTTTAGCGCAGATGGAAAAACTCCATTTGTCGGCGGAAACATTGGAAAGCCACTCCTTCAATATGTAACGGACTCACAAAAGAGCGATGTTGTTGTGGCCGAACTTTCGAGTTTTCAGCTGGAATTGAGCGAAAAGCTTGTTCCTGCTGTAGCTGTTTTTACAAACCTCGAAGAAGATCACCTGGATCGCTATTCGGATATGAGTGCCTATATTGCGGCAAAAAAGAAGCTTCTCCAAGCCTGCGACCGAAATACTTTTGTGGTTTTAAACTACGACGATCCAATAGTGAGAGGTTTTGCTTCTGAATGTAACGGCAAAATCCTTTGGTTTACGAAACAGGACCCGATACAAATCGGAGGTGAGTTTGCCGAAAATTTTTGCGGCGCTTACTTGCATCTTCCAACCAAAAGAGTAGTTGCGAAAATTAATGGCAAAGAAGAATCCTATGACCTTTCGCAATTTAAACTCTATGGCGATCATAATAAAGAAAATCTCATGGCGGCCATTTGTGCTGCGCGGGCTCAGGGTGTCAGTCCTAAAGCAATTCAAACAGTGATTCAGAGCTTTAAGGGTGTTCCTCATCGGCTCGAGTATGTCCGTAAGAAGGACGGCGTCCATTTCTTTAATGACTCAAAGGGTACGAACGTCATGAGTGTAAAGCGCAGTCTTTCGGCCTTCACCACAAACCCGATCATTCTAATCGGAGGCGGAAAAGACAAAAACATGGATTTTACGCCTTTGTCTGAGCTAGTGAGAAAAAAATGCAAAATCGTTATCCTCGTGGGCGAGGCCAAAGAGAAGATGAATCGAGCGATTGGTGATTTTGAGATCGGAAGAGCG
>CAYJBA010000141.1:0-6972 GCA_964367865.1 uncultured Bacteriovoracaceae bacterium
ATCGGCCTGCGCTAACTTAAAATACTGGGAAAAAAAGGCCCAGAGGCAAACTACGGCTGTTACTACTTCTGCCGTCAAAGTACCCACCAAACCTGGGGTCATAAATTGTATCGGTTTTAAGAGCAAATAAAATACCCAGAATCCAATGATTCCTAATACATTGATTGGAAACAACGCGAGAAATAATCCCTCGCTCACTGATTTAGTAGTTTTGATTGAACTCTCCATAATTCACGTCCTCCCATGCAAATAATATGAGCAACTGCTATGCCATCCCGGAACCGCCCATTGGCAGGCTAAATGCATAATCTTTGAGCGGGAGAGACAGATTTAGAACGAATGGGACTATTTTACTCAAATAGAATAGTGCATATTTAAAGGCTAAATATGAATATCACCTTTCTTGGCGCAACACAGACAGTGACCGGCTCTAAATATTTGATCGAAAACAATCGGTCAAAAATTCTGGTTGATTGCGGATTGTTTCAAGGTTTAAAGGACCTTAGACTCAGGAACCGAGCGCCGTTTTCAATTCATCCCTCAGAAATCACTGCCGTTGTTC
Organism: uncultured Bacteriovoracaceae bacterium; assembly: GCA_964367865.1. Taxonomy (GTDB): domain Bacteria; phylum Bdellovibrionota; class UBA1018; order UBA1018; family UBA1018; genus CAYJBA01. The sequence goes on from CAYJBA010000141.1 coordinate 563, forward strand.
TCACACACGCACACCTGGATCACTCAGGATACATACCTGTTTTGATTAAAAACGGATTTCGTGGCAATATTTACTGCACCCCCGGCACCGAGCGGCTTGCTCAAATTTTATTGCCTGACGCCGGATACATACAAGAAGAAGAAGCAGAATACGCCAATCGAAAAGGTTATTCGAAACACCATCCGGCTTTACCCCTTTTTACAAAGGAAGACGCAATTAAAAGTTTAGATTTTTTTCGTACCATTCCCTTTGAAAAAAAATTTGAACCCGCTCGTGGATTTCAAGCGCAACTCATACACGCAGGCCATATTATCGGGTCTTCTTTTGTAAAACTCACATCCCAAGTCAAAACGATTACTTTTTCGGGTGATCTCGGGCGCCCGAGAGATCCAGTAATGTATCCCCCTCACGCAATTCGCGAAACGGACTATCTCGTTATCGAATCCACCTACGGAAACCGAGTGCACCCCCCAGAAGATCCGTCATTGCAGCTGAGCGAAATCATCAATCGTGTTTCGGCGCGCGGAGGCTCAATCGTAATTCCAGCATTTGCTGTGGGTCGAAGTCAAAGTGTTCTCTATCATTTATATCGCCTGAGACGATCTAATCAAATACCCGCGATACCTATTTATTTGGATAGTCCCATGTCAGTCCAGGCAATGGAGATTCTTTGCAATTTTGTCGGCGAACATCGCCTCAAAGCAGATATTTGTAACTCCTTAAAGGATATGATTCTCGTCGCTCGCACTTCGGAAGACTCAAAGAAGATCGACGAAAGCACAGAGCCCGTGATTATACTATCTGCAAACGGAATGGCTACAGGAGGGCGGGTCTTACACCACATTAGAAGATTTGGGACAGACCCCAAAAACGCAATTGTATTTACTGGATTTCAGGCTTTAGGAACGCGTGGCGCGGATTTACTCAATGGAAAAGGTGAAATTAAAATTCACGGTGAACTGCGGCCCATTCGAGCAGAGGTAGCACTGATAGACACACTCTCGGCGCATTCGGATGCCGAAGAAACCATAGCTTGGCTGCGGCAAATTCGTCATCCACCCCAAATGACGTTTATCACTCATGGTGAGAAAGAAGCCGCTGCAGCCTTGCAGGCTAAAATTACCGATGAACTGGGATGGAGAACCCAGGTTCCCACGTTTCAACAATCCTTTGAACTTTGACGTAATCTTTGGTTCGAAATATGGCTGATTTCAAGAAGCGCAAAACCAATCCCACTCATGAAGATCTTGTTGCTAAAATTCAGGCACAATCTCCCGGTAATCTAGAATTAATCAAAGTATTTACTGAAATTCGACGGGAATCCTTTGTCCCTGATCAAGCCAAACCTCTAGCCTACCTCGATCAGCCGATTGAAATTCCCTGTGACCAAACGACCAGTCAACCGACTCTGATTGCCCTGATGATTGATTCGCTGCACCTGCGCGGGAGCGAAAAAGTGTTAGAAATTGGCACGGGTTACGGCTATCAGACGGCCCTTCTCGCACGCCTTTGTAAGCACGTCTATTCGATCGAACGGCATCCAGAACTCACAGAGGGGGCTCGAACTCATTTAGAAAAATACAAAATACGCAATGTGACGTTTGTCTCGGGTGACGGTACGCTTGGGCTGCCCCACTATGCGCCCTATGACGCGATCATCGGCTCTGCCGCCATTGCAGCGGTCCCAAAACCTGTTGCAGATCAGCTATCCGAAGGCGGCGTTTTAGTTCACCCCATCGGCCCAGGGGGCGAAGAGTGGGTGATCGTCTTTCATAAAAAAAATGGAATTATCGTGGAGACCACCCGCCTCACCCGAGCCAGTTTTGTACGAATGATTGGCACCCACGGGCATCGATCCTCCTAGTCCCTTTTATAGTCGACTGATTTTCGATTTCAGTTAAGATTTAGGCCTATGAAATCTAAAGTTGCCACATTTTTTAAAACCGGCCCCAAAAAAGCGCTTCTTACAGATTCAATGGCCATTCGACGCCTTTACGAAAGCAAACGCTGGAGTGTTTTTATCAGCGTCACTCTCGGATACGCCTTTTTCTATGTGACTCGTCTATCGTTGTCCGTAGTTAAAAAGCCGATGCTCGAAGAAGGCATTATTAATACACATCAAATGGGAATTATCGGTTCCGTTTTACTTGCTACCTATGCATTTGGAAAATTTTTTAACGGATTTTTGGCCGATGGAAGCAACATCCGGCGTTTTATGAGTTTCGGACTTCTCATGTCAGCTGGCCTCAATATTTTATTTGGAATGACCAATTCTTTTCCGCTTTACGTCCTCATCTGGGGATTGAACGGCTGGTTTTTGTCAATGGGATCAGCGCCAAGCGTCGTTTCACTCAGCCAGTGGTTTTCGCACCGTGAAATGGGTACTCGCTACGGCATCTGGTTTATTTCTCACAGTATCGGCGAAGGAATTACATTTGCAGGTACTTCGATTCTCGTCAGCCAGATGGGTTGGCGCTGGGGCTTTTACGGACCTGGTGTGGTCAGTGTTCTTGTGGCCTTTATCCTTTTTAGAACACTAGCTGACCGCCCCCGAACGTATGGATTGCCGAGCGTTGCCGATTACAAGAAAGATCACGTTTCGAAGAAACCCACGAAACAGGAAATGACTTCGTTGCTCAAAATGCAACTTGAGATTTTTAAGTATCCGGTTGTTTGGATCTTAGGCCTCGCCAGCGCCTTGACCTATGTCTCGCGTTACGCGGTCAATAATTGGGGTATCCTTTATTTGCAAGACTTCAAAGGCTACTCTCTCAATGAGGCCGGAGCAATTATGTCCATAGCACCCATTATGGGTATTCCTGGCGGCATTCTATGTGGAGTAATCTCTGACCGCTTTTTTAAATCGAGTCGAAATTGGCCTACTTTAGTTTACGGAATCCTACAGATTTTATCTCTTGTCGTATTCTTTTACGCAAAAGCTGGGCGAAGCGTCGACATGATCAGCATGGGCGTTTTTGGGTTTTCTGTGGCTGGAACAGTTGTTTTTTTAGGCGGCCTAACAGCGGTAGATCTCTGCCCTAAACGCGTTACTGGAGCGGTTATGGGGTTTATCGGCCTCTTTAGTTATTTGGGGGCATCTATTCAAGATTACATTACGGGATACCTGTTGGACGTTCACAAAATCGTCATTCATGGAAAAACTGTTCCTGATTTTAACTTCGTAATCGTTTTTTGGGTCGGGGCATCGCTTTTATCAATGATCTTGGCGTGCAGTGTTTGGAATGCTAAACCTCAAGAATAGGTACAGGCCGGCTTCATTTATTTTTAACGAGATACAGGAGAAATTATGAAATTTTTTTTGATTACATTAGCAATCGCTCTTTTTATTCCCTATTCTTTCGGCGGAGATAGTGATGAGTTGGCCAAGGAAAAAAAGGCGTCTGCCGAATACCTAGCAAAAATGTTAGCTGAACCCGAAGCAGTCGCAATTGCTTCAGGGGTAGTGATTAGACCGCTATTTGTGAGTCCAAGCGATCAATTTGCAAATCTTTCTGATACTGTCAAAGTCGCCTACCACCTGGTAGATCGCGAAGGAAAAGTCCTTGACGAAAGCATCACTTCGGATGAGCTTGCAGTGTTTCCGTTAGCCAAGTTAATTAAATGTTGGCAAATTGCCGTTCCTAATATTTCATTTGGTTCCTTTTACAAGGTAAGTTGTTCATCTGATACGGCGTACGGGGATAAGGGAGCCGGAGACGGTCTCATTAAGCCTGGAGCAGCGTTGACTTTTAGAATCACAATGTTTGGAATTCAGAAATAAAGTCCAGAACTTCTCGTGGAGACATGAGAGGCTTTCCACTGTTGATCGAAATTAAATAATCGAAGTAATCCGCAAAGGCCTCATGGTGTTGGGCGATGATTTCAAGAACCCGATCCGGGAGAATCATTTTTCTTTTCTTTAAAATATTTACCGTAAATTCAGGATGCTTTTGATAGGTTTCTTTCTCTACTGCTGTCCAGTCGGTTTCGGGCTTTTCCTGAATTTCAGCTGGGACATCAACCAGTCCCACATCGTGGAGAATACCCGCAATTGCGAGTTCCTCCGGCTTTCCGACGCCCAACCCCATCGAAAAAAGGGCGGCGTAAGTCGACGTATTGCCACCGTGAGAATAGACCTCGCGCACGTCGGCCATCGCCATAATAATTCTTTCGCACCAATCCTTCTGAGGAGAAGTTGTGATAAATGCCCGAACCACCTCTTGGCAATCCGCAGCCAGAGCCTGACCTTACTCCGAGGAGCTCAAGTCAGCCTCGTCCTTAAAAATTCCGCCCATTAAATCGCGGACCGCGTTTCTGAGTTTCTCGCTCCTTTCGGTCTCGCTTACTTGTAGGGAGTGACTCAGTTCGCTCAGTCGAGCACCCGTATATTTATAAAATTCTTGAATTTGATCGCTCGGTACAAATATAGCCTTCATCTTATGCTTTTTTAGCTGACTGAGTCTTTCGCCTTCAAAAATGTCGCCTGAAGACGAGTATTTTATATAGCGATCGTTGAGGGGCAGATAAATAACCGTATCAAAATTTAAACGACTTTCCGGTTCTATATCTATGAGCTTAACTGAGCGAAAAGACTGAACGGCACCATCCGTGAGCTTGACCAACTCGTCGGATAGTCCTCGCCTCATTGATTCCCAATCTAGCGGAAGCAAAAAAGAATCGTTAAAACCATGTTTCTTAAAACGGACCCGATCATAACCTTCGCAATCTGTGCAAATAACGAAGATACCTTGCTGAGGAAATTGGCCTCGTAAAATCTCCCCTAACTTTTTAGAACTTTCGCCTTTCGGTATGGCAACCAATAATAAATGGGGAGCAGGCTCAATGGACTCGCCTGCTTGAATACTGTTTATTGACTTAGACACTACAATTACGCGCTCCATGAGTGTTTCAATTTTTTTAACTAATTCAGAGCTTAATCCCAATGCGAGGCAACTGGTTAGAGGCCCCTCCGTGCCCTTATTTGCTTTTGCTACAGTATTTTCCATTGTTTCTATTTTGGCATCGCATTTTAAAGGCTTTCAAATCCTTTTTCTCGAGCGAGCGCTATTTTTTTAGTGGATCCCGCGACTTGTTTCTAAGTTACCATTGAGTCATTCTGTAAAGCCAAATTGTTGACTCTTTATTTCAATTTGAGAATGTCCAAAGATACTCATAAATTTCATATTTGGAGTTTTGATTATTATTTGAAGAAAAAAACAATACAATTATTGCTAAGTACTCTCTTCATCTCAATTTGAGGTTAAAACTTGCAACCGGCAAATGCTACATTGCTCATAGTTGACGACGAACCTGAACTCCGCGAGATCCTCAAAGAAATCCTTGCGCCCGTCGCCTCACAAATATTAACTGCTGGAAATGGCAGTGAAGCCCTTGAAATTGTAAAAAAGCAACCCGTTCATGCGATCCTTTGCGATGTGCAGATGCCAGTCATGAGCGGGTTTCAATTTTTGGCTGAGCTACGAAAGATGCGTCTGAGTACACCCTTTGTAATCATTACTGGTTTTGGCGATCGAGACAGAATACTTGAAGCACTGAGGCTCGACGCAACTGATTTTTTGGATAAACCCTTTGATCATGATCAAGTCATTAAGGTGATGAAAAATGCAGTTGAGCTCGGCCTAGCATTAGAAGAACTGGGCAAAAAATTAGACGCTATCTTAATAAATAAAAACATCTCGCCCGAAGAGCGGGTTCGCCTCATGGACTATGAAAAATCAGCGCTTCAGCTGCGCTTTTTCCAACCCAAAAAATAAGTCCATAAAAGTACGGACTATCGCAAATCAGGTTTATTGATCTCGAGTGCCGCACGTGTAAGTCTAAGGGCCATTACTTCATCAATGGCTTCGGCTGATGCGAACTCGCCAGCTAGAAATCCCTGAGTTTTACTGGATTTCCTTATAATTTCAATGAGTTCAATGGTACTAAGATTTGGGTTAATCGCGATCATCTTTTTAGTGATGCCCCCCACAGAGGGTGATCGATGTACTAACTCCATAAGTTAAGCCTCATAGCATTCCGCATTTGAATTTAAAATACATATTCAATAATTGTGTAAAAACTGTGGTAAAAGGGGGCGCATGACCCCGACGCCCGAATTTAGCTCCCTTTCCCTTATGGCCGATTTGATCGCAGTGACCTGCGAGCTGGGTTACACCCACCTCACGGCGATTCAGGCAAAAAGCATTCCCTTATTGCTCCAGGGAAAAGATATAATTGGGCAATCAAAAACTGGGAGTGGAAAGACCGCAGCCTTTTCGTTGCCCATTCTCGAAAAACTCGACCTACGCGATAAAAGAGTTCAGGCCCTGATCCTCTGCCCTACCCGCGAACTTTGCACTCAAGTGGCAAGAGAAAATAGAAAACTGGGCCGTAGGCACCGCGGGCTTCAA
>CAYJBA010000142.1:0-1425 GCA_964367865.1 uncultured Bacteriovoracaceae bacterium
TCCGATCTCGCTCGCTTTTCCGCTGCCCGAAAGACGGGTCGAAATTATCTGATGGTCAGCGCATTTGCTCCTTATAAAAAAATTGAACTTGCGATTGAGGCCTTCAATCAGATGAAACTCCCGTTAATGATTGTGGGATCAGGGCCAGAAGAGGTGCGACTTAAAAAGCTCGCAGGTCCAACTATCGCATTTGTTGGACCTCTGTCTAACGAGGCGATCACTGAGCTTTATTTAAAGTGCAAGGCGTTTATTTTTCCAGGAAAAGAGGATTTTGGGATTACCCCGCTCGAGGCGATGGCCAGTGGTGCTCCTGTTATCGCCTTTGGCGAAGGTGGCGCAGCTGAAACGGTGACGCCTGAGACCGGTATTTTGTTTAAAGAACAAACTGTCGAATGCCTCATTGAGGCGGTTCGTAAAGTCGAGTCAGGGGCTGTTCAGTTTTCAGAATCCCGGTGTCGAGCGCGGGCATGCGAGTTTTCAAAGCTTCGATTTCAGCGAGAATTTGTATTGGAACTGCAGGGGGCATGGGCTGAGGCCGGAAAACAGGTCCCTCTTCTCAATAATAAGCTACGCTCAGGGTGGTCCGAAATTTCTAAAGAAATTTAAGTGTCAAAATTACACATGATTGTTTTAGAGTGGTACAAAATGGCAATTTTGATCCGCTTTTTTGAAAAATTTTCAATATTTAGATTGGAAATTTATTCTATTCCTCATATAAATTGTTCTTATGTGCATTTATGATTAATTCCTGGCGATATAAGCTATCCAATTATCGATCCATTCAGATTTTGCTGGTTTCGCTTCTCGCGAGTGTCTTCGTTGTAATTGCTGTCAGCTGGAACCTGTGGCACGTGGTTTCACGTGCTGAGGAATTACGTCAAAAAGATTTTGAACTGACTCAAGCTATGGATCGTGTTCTTCTATTAGACGAAATTCTTACTATGTCGGCCCGAATGGCCTCCGCTTCAGGTGATCTGTTTTACGAAAAACGTTACAATGAATTTGATCCCGAGTTGGGTGAACTCCTCAAAAAAATAATAAAAATTTTTCCTGAAGCTGGAATTGAAAAATACGGTCTAGAAACCGAAGACGCTAACATAAAGCTAGTTAAAATGGAGCGAGAGGCATTTGCATTGGTGCATGCCGGAAAAAATAAAATCGCTTTAAATTTGCTCAGTAGCGAAAAATATTTGAGAGAAAAAGAGATTTATGCTCGGGGAATTAAAAACACTTTTGACTCGCTGGCTCAATTTCGGAAAAATCATTTGTTAGCCGAATACGTAAGTCGTTTTATTTCGCTAATTCTTAGTTTAGTGGCAATCGTCGGCATGATCGGTCTCTGGGGTTGGTCAATTCAGAGAATTTTTCAACTCATAAAAAATCGGCAAAAAATAGGCGATGAGGTCAGTAAAAATTTAGAAATCG
>CAYJBA010000142.1:1435-6917 GCA_964367865.1 uncultured Bacteriovoracaceae bacterium
TAACAAAATCGGATTAAAGATGTTTTTACGGACATGTTGTACCACGATATGATGACTCCGGTCACTGCGATCAAATCTTTAACCGACCTTTTAATAACGGATGAAAAAGACGAAAAAAAGCTCGGTTCTTTGAAACGAATTCAAAATTGTGTTCAAAGAGCGGCGGAAGTGGCGGATCACGGTTTAAAGTTCGCCAAAATGGCAGTTAGCCATGTCGTCGAGTACGAACAACTTGACTTGGGCGAGGTAGTCGATTCAGCTGTAAGAGATTTCGAAGTGCCTTCATATCTTAAGCGCCTCCGGGTTGATTTTAATAGGAAAGGGAGTTTTCCTATTTCGGCTCATCGGATGATTAAAGATATTTTTTTAAATCTGCTTGGCAATGCGATTAAATATTGTCCCGAAAATAGTCAAATAGACTTAGAAATAGTCGATCAAGGTGTAAATTGGGTTATTTCCGTTAAAGACCGCGGACCGGGAATTCCTGAAGAAAATAAAGAGAACATTTTTTTACGGTTTGAGCAGCTCGCGAAAAATGATTTTAGAGGTCACGGGCTAGGACTTGCGATTGCAAAGCAGATAGTCGATATGCATCGTGGAAAAATATGGGTAGAGGATCGCGCAGGGGGCGGTAGTCAGTTTTTTGTTCAACTGCCCAAATATTCAGCTAGATAGACACAGTGTTTAGGTAGTTCAGGTCAATGGACTGCAATCATTTTTAACAGGGCCTTTTGCCTGGCTTGAATCTCGCCATGCTCAAGACGCATGAGCCGATGGATGCTAAAGTCTTCAACCGTAAAACTGGCCATCACACATCCTGTAAGCACAGCTCGGCGAATCAAATTGTCCCACCCCTGAGGATCTTTTTTAATCATTTCTCGGTTGGCGCCCATTTCGGCTAAAAACCCCATCATCGCACCTGCGAAACTATCTCCCGCTCCTGTGGGGTCCACAACGTTTTGAACGGGAAATGCGGGTGCGATAAATGGTCCGCTCGGTGTGAGTAATAAAGCCCAATACTCGCCACGCTTAATGATCACGACGGCTGGACCCATTTCGCGAATGTATTCTGCGGCATGTAGAATATTTGATTTTCCAGACAATAGATTCGCTTCACCCTCGTTTATGGAGAGAATATCAACTCGTTTTAGGATTTTTTTAAATTCATTGGGTTTTCCGGTAATCCAAAAATTCATGCTATCGCAGGCAACTAATTTATGACCACTCATTTGGTTTAAGACTCTTTCTTGGAGAACAGGATCAATATTAGCAAGAAATACATAAGGGGATGCTTGGTGAGATGCTGAAAGTTTAGGATTAAAGTGTTCAAAAACATTGAGTGCAGTAGAAAGAGTTTTCGCCTCGCTTAAGTCCCCGTCGTAACTGCCGACCCAATGAAACGTTTTACCGCGCGCTATTTCGACACCAGAAACATCGATTTTTTTATTTTTAAGCCACTCAAGGTGGTTTTTTGGAAAATCTTCGCCTACAACGCCCACAATATGCACAGGGCAAAAAAATGAAGCGGCAATTGAAAAGTAGTTTGCAGACCCGCCAAGCACCTGATCTGCTTTTCCCGCCGGGGTTTGAATAGTATCAAATGCAAGGGAACCTACAGCCAAAAGCGAAGGTGGGGTTTTCATGGTTTGGCAGTTAACCCCGGGTTTTCTCCGCTGTCAATATCGGATCTCACGTGGGTCCTGATAAGCAACACGGCTCCTTGAGGCGGCTTTTCTCATGGAATCATAGAGCTGGACGGCGTGATCGGCTCGATTCAGGGCCGCCTCTAAGGCTGGCCAGCCTGATCCTATCGGTATCCAATTAGAAGGTATTATTTTGCAATCGAGGCAGTAAATTGCGAAAGGCGATAGAGAGTTCTCGACAAATGAGACGCCTATCCACTGTCCGGACGCGGTGACCCAGACCGCCCCCTCTTCATCTAAAGTTGCTGGAAGTGATCTGAGTGCGACTGAGTACTTGCTGCTTTCTCTAAATGATTTATATCCTAAGCCAACTAAGGAGATCGTCCAGATTTTCTCGGATGGAGAATGACTCTTAATCCAAGACGCTACTGCGATTTTTTTAGACTGAGCGTGTGCGAGAGCAGCGAGCGAAATTGCCAAAGCGAGTAAAATCCAAGGCCGAAGTGCATCTAAGGATCGGAATTGGATCGAAAAGAATGTTCTAAAGTATGTCGATAACTTACGTATTCGGCTCTGAAGCAAAAGACGGCGAAAATCGTAGTGAGAAAAAGAGTAAAAATCCATATCAGTGTCTCCAAAAGTATTTGGCCGTTAGAATTGGGATGCGATGAATTTTGATCTCCAGTTTTTTTCAATTGGGCTCCTTTTTATTTCTGCTGCGGATGAAAGATGTAATGTATTGAGTTGCACTTTCAAGGTTTCATTTTCTGAGCCCCAAAACAAAGATTGCTCGCCCACCAGATCGGGTAACGGTCTTCTATAGGCTAAGTTTGAAATTGGGTTTGGAATATCCTTACGAAAATCACAACCGCGCTTGACAATCCATGCGGTTTGTTCGGATCTCCATTTCAAAAGAAGAAGTTCCTGAGCAGCAACCTCCGCGCGGAGTGCGGATTTTAGAGCTGGAACGGCTTCGGGTGCTAGTGTTGCGGCCACTAAGGCCATTCTAATCGCGCGAATGTGGCGATTTATATTTTCTAATTGATTGAGAGATCGTTTTAGCCTGAGCGAGGTTTGAGCAACGCATCGATCTAGTCTCAGCTGGGATTCCGCCTCTTTCCGCCAGGCCCGCATTAGGACTGTCGCGCCAACAAGTCCGCACCAAAGTGCAATGAGTATTAGACTCATGGGAATCGCCAAAAGGCCTTTTTCGTTTTTTACCATCGCCCCGACTCCACTGAATAAAGGATGACCTGCTCATGTGCATCGCCACATTGCCAAGTGGCCGATACAGTTTCTCCCGTCTTTAATATCTCGTAGCGCGTCGAAATCAGCGCTTTTCCCGTCAATGCGTCGTGAGCGGCGTCAAAAACTAAACGCGAGCATTTAAGGCGATTCCACTCGGCGTGAAAGACAAACGATCCGGCAGTAATCGCCGCGACGAGGGGTAATAGTCCTAAAACAAGCTCGAGTAGAGCCTGCCCATTTGAATCGTGTTTCATTCTTTGTCTTGTAAGGTGACGTCTGAATTAATGTGACTTCGGGCTAATTGAAGTTTTGCTTTGATAGTCGAGCCTAATGATTTTGCAGCAACTATTGAAGTAACAGCGATAAGCAGGACTAATATCAAATATTCAGTTAGGCCCTGGCCCTTAATGTCTTTTAGCAAAAATTTTGTTTTCATTGAATTCTCCTGCGCGTGAACAATGAAAGTTCTGCGCCATAGAAGTTGAGGCCATAGTTTTCTTCGGAGGATGGAAAGTGGAGCACTGGGCCTGAAATCGGATTCGGCAAACAGGACCTGGTTGAGATACTACTGCCTGATGCCAGTTATTGACAGGATGCGACGAAATGGTATGATTTAAAAAATGGATCAAAAGCCACGACTATTTATCTATGATCGAAAAGAGATGGGAGTTCTTATTCTCCTGGGGGTTATGGTTTCTGTATTCGCTTTTACTTTGGGTGTACATCTTGGAAAAAAGGTAGGACCCAAACCCATTGCTGAGGAGTCAGCCACTCAGACTGCGCAAACACAGGCGGACAAAGTTCCGGAACGTGGCGAAATTTCAGAGGCGATGAGGGCCGCCTCACATGGCGCGGATGAGGCTTTGACCCAAGGACTTCATAATGAAGTGGCGCGTACCGGAATAAAAATCGACAAGCACCGGCAGGTTGATTTGCCCCAAGCTGCCCGCTCTAAAAATGCGGGAGCCACGACGCTCAAACAAAAAGGTACAGAAGTCGCAGTTCCACGTCATGATGCGAAAGAAATTCACGACACCACAGAATTAGCAAAAGAAGAGCTGAAACCAGAAACTGTAAAAAATAGTTCTGCAAAACTTCCCATGGGTAAATTTACCCTTCAAGTGGGTTCGCATCAGGCTGTTGAGGAAGCGAAGCAGCAAATTTCAGAGTTGGAGTCCAAGGGTTTAAAACCCTTTTTGCGTCCAGCTGAAATTCACGGTAAGGGTAAGTGGTACCGTGTATACGTAGGTGGCTACGACTCAAAACACGCCGCGGAAGAAGCGGGTGTCAAATTCCGTGGTGATCACCTCATTGATTCGTTTGTAATTTCTAAACTCAGCGATCAATAGCGCGGACAGAGAGACTTCTCATGGCTAAACAGCAAATTCGAAGGGTTGAAAAACCTTGGGGATATGAGCTTATTTGGGCAAAGACTTCGGTTTACGTCGGAAAAGTTCTTCATATTAAAAAGGGACATAAACTCTCTCTTCAGTACCACCGCGAAAAAGAAGAAACGATCTATGTGAGTTCTGGCAAAATGACTTTAGTCATAGAAGACGAAAACGGAAAAATGCAGGAAATTTTGCTTGCCGTTGGCGACGCTCACCATATTTTGCCTGGGCGCAAGCATCGGATGATTGCTGTCGAGGATTGCGATGTATTTGAAGTCTCCACGCCTCAACTGGATGACGTTGTTCGTCTAGAGGACAGCTACGGTCGCACTGGCACGAGCAAGGCTTAGGAAAACCCATGAAGCCCATTTCGGATGCCTTTTTAGTTGTCATGGCGGGTGGAAGTGGAACTCGGTTTTGGCCTAAGAGTACTTCGAAACACCCAAAGCAACTATTGAGTTTTGGCCAGGGAACATCGCTCTTAACCCAAACGCTTAATCGATTTGAGGGATTGATCCCTCCCACTCAGAAATGGATAGTGACTACGAAATCACTGACCTCAGCTATTCAAGATGATAGTCCTGGGGTTCAGATTTTGTCCGAACCCCAGGGGCGAAATACGGCCCCTTGCGTGTATTGGGCCGCCCGAGAGATTGCTAAGAAAAACCCTAAAGGCATTATGCTCGTCATGCCTTCGGATCACACGATTCCTCAATTAGAGAAATTCAAAAAAACAGTGAGTGATGCGATTGCCTGGGCTCAGTCGCATGATGATTTAGTTACACTTGGGATTAAACCTGATCGCCCAGAGACGGGGTACGGCTATCTGAAGTTTGGCGTATCCGTAGGTTCGGGCGCGTATCGGGTCGACTCTTTTGTAGAAAAGCCCAATTTAGATAAAGCCAAAGAGTTTCTTAAAGCGGGAAATTTTTATTGGAACGGTGGAATGTTTGTGTGGAGAGTAGATGTCATTCTTCGTGCCTTTGATCAATACGCGCCTGAAATGAAAAAAATTTGGGATGCAAACCACGAAAAGGTAGAAGCGGCTTATCCTCATATGACCGCAACATCGATTGACTACGCAGTCATGGAAAAAGCATCAAATGTAACTGCATTTCCGCTCGATTGTGGATGGGATGATTTAGGAAGTTGGACGTCGCTTGAAAACCTTGGCGAATTGCTGGGCGCAAAAAAAGATAG
>CAYJBA010000143.1:0-6884 GCA_964367865.1 uncultured Bacteriovoracaceae bacterium
GACAAGAAAATCTAAAAACACGTTTAGGTTCTGATCCGGAGAATATAAAAAAGAGACATTTTCATACTTCTGGCGGATTTCATCCACCGCTTGCTTTACTTTTGCCTGCTCCTCCGGAGATAGGCGTTCAAGACTTTTTTTAAAGCTTCCGCCAGTCTCACGAACTTGAGCTTGAAGTCCCGTGTGGGTTTGAGCAATGATTTCGTCCAGCTCAGGCAAAAGCGTATTCTGGTCTTTCAGTTCCTTTAAATTTTTGACTGTTTTTAAAATATCTCGATCTGAAACAACCTGAGAGCCGAAATAAATAAAAAATTTCTTGAGCAATGAATCTCGAAATGGGGCAAGCTCCGTAACGTCCCTGAGCGCATCCATCCCCAAGGCTGTGACAAGCGGGGCCAGTCCAAAAGCCATTTTCTGAAAAATCTCCTTCTGAGCTTGGAGAGTCAGATAAACTAAAGTGGAGTCGCGCGATACTATTTCACTCCGATCCAGGATCTTTTTCGAAGCCTCAAATGACTCTTTCGAAGCCTCAAAGATCTGCTGTCTAAGTCCTTTGACTTGAAGGTCAAACTCATTTAGCCAAGCATCGATTCTTACTTGATTTGTTAGAACAAAGTTTTTTGCCTCTTCCGAGTCAGCCGTTAATTTTCCGTCAAGCGCTGGAGGCGTCCCTGCGAGGACGTCTGCCTTTTCGGCAAATTCAAACGCCTTTTTTGCGCGATTGAGTCTGAGCTCAGAACCCGAGACTTTGCCCATTTTCAGATCATTTTCAAAAATAGAAATGAGATTTGAAAATCCCTCGGCAATGACTTTTTCTTCTCCACTTGATTGACATCCAACCAGCTGCAAAGAAAAACTCACTAGCAAAAGCGACGACACCATTTGCCTAAATAGACTCTGACTTTTACTTCGATAAACCATTAAATCCCCCAAATGAATTGATGCAACGCGTTTAACTCTTAAAACGCTACGTGTCAATTTGGAAATGCCGGGGGAGCTTTTTATTTGTAACTATTTGTAACTATTGATTTTAAATAAGTACTATACTCGCACGTCCACCAGGGAAAATCGAGCAACATCGACTAATCCTAGATCCGTAATTTTCAATTCGGGGATCACAGGTAGACATAAAAACGCGAGTTGAAGAAAGGGCTCATGCAATTTGCAGCCGAGTTTTTTTGAAGCTGCACGCAGGTCCTTTAAACGTCGATAAACCTCTAGAGCTGGCGCATCCGTCATGAGACCCGCTACTGGAAGCGAAAGAGAAGCCAAAATCTTTTTATCAGAGACTGCTAAAAAACCACCACCCGATTCTTTCATCCACTTCAAACACTCAAGCATATCCAGATCGTTCGTGCCCACTACCACTACGTTATGAGAGTCGTGCGCAACACTTGCAGCGAGCGCCCCTTTATTTAATTCAAAACCTTTGACCCATGCCGTAGCTATCTTTCGATTCTGACCGTGCCGTTCGAGTACAGAAATTTTTAATATATCATTTTTTAAGTCGCGCTGAACTTCTTGACCAAAAGAAGTTAATCTGAACTCCCGGGCCTTAGTAACAATTTGATTTGGAATCACTTCTATTACTCGAAATTTACCGGACTCGCCGAGCACCCGCAAATCTTCTAATTTTGGAATTTCGTAGCGAATAGAGTTTTCTTTCGGAGGCGGTACTTCAATCGAAGGAACATCTTTTTCGGTGGCGATCCAGCAGCCATTTTTAAAAACTCGTTCTATCTTTACTTTTTTCACGTCCTTAAGCACCACTAAGTCCGCATCATAGCCTGGAGCAATTGCGCCTTTTCCTAATATCCCATAAGACTTAGCTGTCGAGTAGGAAGCTGTTCGATAAGCAATTTCTGGTTTAATTCCTTTTTCAATGAGCGCACGAATCAAATAATCAATGTGGCCTTCGTCTCTAATATCAACCGGATTGCGATCGTCAGTGCAAAGAGAAACTTGAGGCGACGAATAGGCATCTAGTATTTTACAGAGTTCTCTGATGTTCTTTGCAACACTACCTTCCCTCAGCAACACCTGCATCCCCTTTTGAAGCTTTTCTCTGGTTTCAGCCAGCGTCACGCTTTCGTGGCAACTATGTATCCCGCAAACAAGATAGGCATTGAGGTCTTTACCCGTCAGCGTTGGGCAATGTCCGTCAATGAGGCGATCCTGAAAAGCTACAATCTTATCTAAGACTTCTGGCTCTTTCGAAAGGAGTCCTGGAAAGTTCATCAACTCCGCCAAACCCATTGCCCGAGGATGACCTTTAAATTCAAGAAGGTCCTTTGCGGTGAGGCGAGCACCCGACGTCTCTAAATGGGTAGTCGCCGGAACGCAGCTCGATAACATGACATAAAAATCCATGAACCCCCGAGAGGCGCAATCTAAAATATATTTGAGGCCCTTTTTTCCAAGCACGTTGGCAATCTCATGGGGATCGACAATTGCCCCAGTCGTACCGCGCGGAAGCACCATTTTTTGAAACTGATCGGGGACCATGCAGGTACTTTCGATGTGCAAGTGCGAATCGATAAAACCAGGAACAATAAAGCGACCTTTCAAGGAAACAACGCTAAGACCTTCGTACTTCGCGCCAACCCCGACAATCTGCCCTTGAGCAATTGCAATATCTCCACTGGCCCACTTTCCTGAAAACACATCTAAATACTTTGCGCCGCGGATTACGAGGTCACAGGGCTTGTTTCCTCGCGCATAATCAATCAGAGACTCAAAATCGGCACGGCTCCGCGCTTTTTGACTTAAACTCATTTGGCCTTGAGGGCCTTTCTTTTTTCGATAATCTTTATAAACGAGCGCAACTGGATATCAGTCGGAGTGAGTCCAGTTGCACGAACTTCTTCTTCTGATAACGCCCCACAGTTCAATCCCCGTAGAAAAAAATTCAAGAGCCCTTGTCCACTTGCAGCGTCATCAAAGACGTTTCCGAGTAATGAAGCCTGGGCTGCTTTATCGATAAAATTCTTAAGTCGATCCGTCGCTAAAGGACGTTGCTTCTGAAAATAAGTAAAGATCGCAGCATACCTGGATACAAGCTGTGCAGGATGCAAATCCCATCCTTGGTAAAAGCCCTGCCTGAGCGACCAATCGTTATTGTCAAAAGCCAGTCGCCAAGCCTCTAGTATTTTTTCTCGATTGATATCCAGTTCGTTTTGGCTGCGAGGTTCTTTGTAAAGAGGTACAGGCAAAATATTAGTGGCTCCGTCTGAGAGCCACACACCAGAACCCGACAGCCCAACCTGCATGACTTGCCGTGCAAAATCACAAGCAGCGTGGTCTAAAGTTTGATTTTCTGAGGTGATCTCCAGTTGTGCGGTATAGTCGTAAGCACCAAAATGTACTCCCCGGCAACGGCCTTGTGCTGCATCGACGAGCTTACGAATGCTCATACATCCATTGAAATCAAAAAGGGACTGAGGGTTTTCGATCATCAGTTCTAATCTCAGTTCGCCCTTTTTAAGTTTGAGCTTTGACTCAAGTTCCTTAAGAGCATCGACAAAGACTCCGACCTGCGCGACGTGGACCACTTTGGGAAGCGTAATCACAAACTGATTCGGAAATTTTTTCGAGGTTACCTGGAGGAGTGTCGAGAGAAAAATATCAAGTGTCCTAAGACTTCGGCCTTTGGATTCGTTGGATAGTGATTTAATACGAATTCCAAAAAAAGGCGAAAGACTGAGGTCCTTCATTCCCTGTCCCGTTTCAAGCGCAGCCTGTTGTGCCGCTTGATCCTCATCCGCGTCGGATCGGTAACCATATCCATCTTCAAAATCGATTCTAAAATCCTCGACTGCCTCAGCTTTAAGCTTACTATGAACTTGACGAAAAACCGCTTCGCAAAGCACAGCGTCCTCGATGTCAAAAATTTCTCCAAAGGCCGCAGAGTCGGGCGAATACTCGTTTAGACTCGACTGCGCGAGTAAGCCAAGTTTTTTTATCGTATCACGTTTAAAAAGATGCGCTCCACCATAGACGGTATGAACCGGTTGGCGCGAAAAAATATTGCCCGGGTAGGATTTTTCGAAAGCTAAATTGGACCTTGAAAGACGAGCGTGCAGTTTTTTTAATACGTCTGTTTTGAGACTTTGGCTAATGGGCATGGGTTTAAAACTATCAGAATTAAAAACTTAGACAAAACTAATTAACTTCGCGCTCTCGCAAACCGTGTTTTATCTAAAATAGCGGACCTACCGAAAACACGAAGTAGTGAGCCCCAGCGCTTTTTACCACTGTTCCATATGTAAGTTCGATCATGAGTCGAGTTTCGTCGCTTAAAGCGATCCCAAATCCACCCCCAGCTCGAAAACCCAGACCCGAATCGCCGCTCGTTGAAAAAAGAGCCGCCCCACCTGCTTGATAAGCCGTCGCAAAACCCAGATCCGCCCGTACATACGGACCTACGCAGGGCTCGGGGCCAAAAGTATGCATGAGACTTGCAGTGAGAAGACTTACACCGAATGTTTGCGACAAATTACTGACGAGAGAGCTTGAGTAAGACGTGCCAGCCCCTCCTGAAGCCACACCTAAAACTGTTTCATTGCTCAAAGGCCAATAAAAACCTAATTCGGAGGCAACCGTCAACCTGGAGTAATTTGGATTCGAAGCATAACTAGAATAGGAGTTTCCCATTGTACCCCCAAAACCTGTACTCCCGCCTCCGAGCTTAAACCCCCAATACCAAGTTTCTTCCTTAGCATAGGCCGTTTGCATCGATACGATACCGACTAGAACCAGCACCATCCACTTTGATTTTATTGATCGCATTTAGTTTTTCTTTCTTTTTTTAATATTCACTTATTATTGAAAACATTCAAAGCCGAAATTCTAATTTATTTTTTGCGTAACCTCAGAGCGATACAACTGAGAATGGGAGTTTTACTTCTCGGCGGATCTTTTACTACTCCAATCATCACTTCGCGCCCCTGATCACTGATATTCACTTTTCCATTGCCTTGGATTGGAATCCCCCTACCCCAAGGTGTGTTGGCTACATTGACACTTTTTGGGCCAACATCAGTAATCATTCTGAGGTCCACTAATCGATCTTCTAAAACAGGTAAATGAATAAAATCCACCACTTGAATTTGTTTGTAATTCTCGACGATTATTTTTTCTAGTTCCCGAATTTCACCCTGATTCATCTTTGGTCCGATCCACACCCCTTTTCCACCGCGTCCATCCGGAATCTTAAACACTAATTTTTTATGCTCGCCTTCAAATAGTTTCTGTAAAGAAATACCATCGAGTTCTATCGAACCGGATTTACTCTTTGAAAAGCTCCGAGTCCTGATACTAGTGAGAAGGGGCACTTCATTGGGGAGATAATACTGAACCATTCGATCCACATAAGAATAAAATTCCTTGTCTCCAATAAAATCCACGCCTGGCGAATAGTTGGTCGCAACCTTTCCTGAAGCCATTGCATCAACGAGACCTGATATTTCATCCTTTAAATAATGATCCATAGTGGAACCATAGCCTTCTTTGCGGATGGCGGCTTCGAGAGCGACTCCATTGATCTTTCCTGTAATCGGATCCGGTAAAGCCGCATTACGAATCTCAAGGCCTTCTCCTTCTGGTAAATCCTCCTCAATGATATGAGCCGCTATGTTTTTAGCCAAAATTCCGCGCAATGACGGATGCGAACCATTTACGTAAGAATGCTCCTGGTTCAAAAATATAAACCCAATGGGTTCAATCCTACCCGAAGCTCGTTTTATAAAAGCGCCCTGACTATTAGTAATTAATTTGTCTTTCGTATTTTGAGTAATAATTTCGACGCCTAATTTTCGATAAATTTGCTTAATTCGAATGTCCTCACGGTCGGGGTAGGGTGCAGACATATACATAACTATTCTACCCCCTTGCGGGTGCGCCCTTTGTTTCGCGCGCTCGACTTGAATTTTATAAAACTCCAAAGGATCATTGATGAGATCGACGCCCTTGAGAAGGTCAGGTTGCCCCTTGATCATCGCCTCTCTAGCAATAGGCAGATCACCTACTCCACCGATATAACCAGAATTGTCCTCAATCACTTTCCAGTTTCCATTTACGTCTCGAATAATGTCAGGGCCGTATGGAAAGGAAATAGTTTCTGGATTGATTTTTCCAAAGAGTCCTTCTTCGCCGCTTCTAGCGAGAACACGGTCCAAGACGTCTTTCGGAATCAGATTTGTGGTGTCCTTTCCCGAGTAATATTCCATCAAAAACATTCGAAGCGCAGTCGCTCTTTGCTCAACCCCTTTTTTTAATGTCAGTAACTCACTCTCGGTCAAAATTCGGGGAAGCGGATCTAATAAATTATCCCCAGAAAACTGTTCGACACGAGCTGTGACCATGAATTGATTTTTAGCTTTTTCACTTTTCTTTCTATATTTTGAATAAATCTCCTTGTACTGTGGCCTCACTATTCCTTTTTCATCAAAAACTTCATCGTAGTAAAGTGGAGGTTCTTTGGACCAAACCGCGGTGCTGTGAAGCGCGAATGCAAGAACGCAAAAGAGGTTAGTTCGGACACGGAGTCTCACGTCTATCTTTTCGGTAAAAAGGAAAAAACGCTTAAAGCTGCGTCATAATTTTGTCAGCGCCTATTTATCCTCTCAAATGCCAGCCCTTGGGCTGGACAAAGGCTTGAATTCCAATGTGCGAAAGAGTGCTTCCGATTCCAGAGTGCTTACGGCCCGACCAAGGAAGCCTCGAGCTCACGCGATCGCAACAGTTCCAATAGGCTGTACCCGCGTTTACTTCCGTCTAAATGCCGTTTGCTCGGTCCGGGTCCCGTGTGTAAACGCCCGCGGTTAGCCCATACAACGTATCGTTCATGAGTTCAGTTGCCTCTTGATCCGAACGTACTTTCTGAA
>CAYJBA010000144.1:0-6854 GCA_964367865.1 uncultured Bacteriovoracaceae bacterium
CTGTAGTAAATCCAAAATTGTAAGTATTACCACCCGAGCTAAAAAGACTGACTACAGCGACTCATAAATCCTGCGATAACTCGAATACCGATGTAAGCCACGCGCCAAACACCCCACCTCATCCAAGTGCTGGCACTTGGGCTCCGCACATTTTAGATCCCGAAGCTCTACAAAATACTCCTGCAACCTCTCGGGCGCGATTTCGCTCAGCCCGAACTCTTTGATTCCTGGCGTATCTATCCAGCTTGATTTTTCTGGGCCTAAGAGTAACACCGCCGAAGTGGTCGTGTGCTTACCCTTTTTTGTCAGTTTGTTTACTTCGCCGATTTTGCCAGTATCCGTTCCTAAAAGTACACGAAGAAGCGAGGTTTTACCGACTCCCGAGTGCCCACAAAAAGCTGCGCGACGACCAAGAATTTCTTTTTTAAGGGCCTCAATCCCCTCGCCTCTTTTGGCGCAAACTTCGAAAACCTTAAATCCAAGGTCTTTATAGATGCTCCAAGCTCGAATCTTGAGCGCAAGATCGATCTTATTAACGCAAATGACGGGAGTGATGTGAGCAGCCTGGGCCGCAACGAGATACCGATCCACGATCCCCGGCGAAAATTCGGGGTTTTCTGCCGAAGCCACGATGACCAAACGATCGATATTAGAAACGATAACCTGAATGGTTTCGCCTTCGCCCCGATCGGGTGCCGGTCGAAATAAAAAAGTAGTGCGCTCGCAAAGGCCCTCGATAATCCCGGTACTCGATGAGGTCGCTTTAACGACAACGTGATCCCCTACTGCTACGGGCGCCCGCTCCCTTACATCCGAAGTTCCAAAAATTGCGGCTCGTTTATATCCGCAAACCAGTGAGGCACCCCCTTCATCCAAAATCACTCGAGCCTGTTTTGGAAAGACTTCGGCGATTCTGGCATTACCTTCCGCGTCGAGCAAAAATCTGGACCTGGCCGTGGGCTTCTTTTTGTCGCGATCTCCCCGCGATGGCCCCTGGTCATCTAGCCAGTCGTCAGAATTTCCACGGAATTTTGGACTCATTGCTGCCTCATGGTATAGTTCATCTTATGAGTCAAACCCCTCGCACGTCATTCCCAAAAGATCAAATTAAAGTATTATTGCTCGAAAACATCCATCCTTTGGCCAAAGACATTTTTACGGGCGAAGGATTTCAAGTTGAAACCGCAAGTGGTGCGCTTTCTCCGACACAGCTACGCGAAAAACTCCGGGACGTTCATGTCTTAGGTATTAGAAGCAAAACAAATGTCACTGCAGAAGCCCTCGCTGACGCAAAGCGCCTTTTAACTATTGGGGCCTTTTGCATTGGGACCAATCAAATTGACCTCGATACGGCGCGATTAAAAGGAATTCCAGTGTTTAATGCTCCCTTTGGAAATACTCGCTCCGTTGCTGAGATGGTATTGGCTGAGATCATCATGCTCTCAAGACAGTTGGGCCAAAGAACTCAGGAGATGCATAAAAAGGTTTGGAAAAAAGTTTCAACCCAGTGCTTTGAAGTTCGGGGTAAAACTCTCGGGATCATTGGTTATGGAAATATCGGCACTCAGGTTTCGACCTTAGCTGAAGCTCTAGGAATGACCGTCATCTTTTTTGACATTGTAGCAAAACTTCCACGCGGAAACGCCAAGGCATGCAACAGCATTACTGAGCTTTTAAAAGAAGCTGATTTTGTGACCTTGCATGTTCCTGCAACGCCACAAACCGAAAATATGATCTCTGTCGAAGAACTTAAGTTAATGAAGCCAAACTCCTATTTGATCAACGCGAGTCGTGGCACTGTGGTCGATGTTCCAGCGCTGGCTGATGCGCTTAAATCCAAACATCTGGCTGGGGCAGCGATTGACGTTTTTCCAGAAGAACCCGAGAACAATACAGAGAGCTTTGCAACTGAGCTTCAGGGCATTTCTAATATGATCCTGACGCCCCATATTGGAGGTGCCACTGAAGAAGCCCAAGCTAATATCGGGGGCGAGGTGCCCGCGGCTCTCATTCGATTTGTAAACTCAGGTGCAACTCCCAATTCGGTTAATTTTCCGATCGTAGATTTGCCACCTACGAGAAA
Source organism: uncultured Bacteriovoracaceae bacterium (assembly GCA_964367865.1). Lineage (GTDB taxonomy): Bacteria > Bdellovibrionota > UBA1018 > UBA1018 > UBA1018 > CAYJBA01. The sequence continues at coordinate 2,084 of CAYJBA010000144.1, forward strand.
ATCTCACCGCATTCTAAACGTGCATCAAAACGTTCCAGGAGTATTGCGCGAGATTAACCGCATCGTCTCTGACCTTGGAGCGAACATCGCGGCCCAAGCACTCGCTACAGATGCGGACATTGGTTACCTCGTGATGGATACAGATCAAGAACTTTCAACCAAGATTAAACAAGAAATCGAAGCTCTTAAGACTTCGATTAAGACCAGAATCCTATATTGAACCAACTAACCTAAGCCAAAAAGTCTGGACATCCTACTCTTGGACCACCTTCTAAATCGTTCAAAATAAGTAAATACTGCCGGAACCACGATCAGCGACAAAAAAGTCGAACTAATAAGACCGCCGATAATAGCAATACCCATTGCAGTGCGCTGCTTCGAAGCTTCATTTAAACCCGCAGCGACGGGGAGCATTCCCGCGATCAGCGCAAAAGAGGTCATCAAAATGGGGCGCAGACGAGTCTTGCCCGCCTCAATGATCGCTTCTTTTTCGGGTATTCCCTGATCGAGATTTTGCTTGATTCGATCAACGATCAAAATCGAGTTCTTGGTTGCAAGACCCATCAACATCACACATCCGATCATCGAAAAAATATTGAGCGATGCGTTTCCGATATAAAGAGCGAAAAAGGCACCACATGCGGCAAGGGGTAAAACGGTCATGATCGTAAATGGAGTTATAAAGGATTCGTATAGACTGGCTAAAACCAAATATATAAAAAAAGTTGCCAGAACAAAGGCAATGACAATGCTTGAAACCAATTCCTGAAAATTCTCGGATTGTCCAACGAACTTGTATCGCATGCCCTGAGGTAATTTAAATTCCGGATCTTTTTCAAAAAGATTTTTAAAATCTGTAATAGCTCCACTCATTCCGGGTCCGTCTACTGCAAGGTCGGCCGCGAGTTGAATATATCGACCACGATCCTGCCGACTAATATTAGCAGGGCCCGTGGTAGAAACTCCCTTGGACACGTCGCTCAAACGAATAAGTGAATTATTAATGTTGGGTACAAAAGTCTCAGCGAAATCGCGTCTCAGATCTCTTTGACTCTCCTTTAGCCGAACTCGGATATCGTACTCGAGGCCTTTTTCTCTAAATGTCGCGGGTACCACTCCTTCGATCAATGATCGAAGTTCCCGACCCACGGACGTGCTCGAAACTCCAAGTCTAACCGCACGATTTTCATCCACCACAACCCTAAACTCCGGCTTTCCGGGCTTAGAAGAGACTTCCATATCTCGAAGCGCTGGATGGTTTTTCATTTTTTCAAAAATTTTTGCAGAATAAGTTTCAAGCTGCCGCTCATCCTGTCCAATGATCGCGACAGTAAACGGCCGCATCCCCCCACCCATGTCGTCAATGTCCTTAACTTTGGGGTTAGCAAATTCAAACTTCTTAAGCCCTTCGCGAATATGGTCCTTAAATTGTGACGTATTGTATTTTCGCTCGCGTCTAGGAACCAGCTCTATAAAAAACTCTGAAACATTAAATTCGCCATCGCGGTTTCCGACCGTAACAACGGATTGGGCCACTTCTTTGTGAGCTCTGATAAACTGATCGACTTCCTGAGTTACTTCGGTCATTCGCGCAAGGCTTGTCCCGGGAGGTAAATCTAATCCCACCGAAAATTCGCCGATATCTTGAGGTGGTAGAAACGTCTTTGGAACAAAACTTGAGACAACTAAACTCAATATAAATATTCCAATTGCACCCAAAATAATGACCATCGGCCTTCGAATTGTGTATTCGAGCACCCTTCCATAAATCTGCTCCAGCCGATCTTGAAAGCGACTAAAGCCGGTAAGGATCCGATACACCCCCCCGTGCTTTTTCTCAGTCTGAGCACGCCCTCCCGCGAAATAGGCAGAAAGGAGCGGGGCGATGGTCATAGCGTCAAAAAAGCTAATCGCCATCGCGAAACAAACGGTAAGGCCAAACTGTTTGAAAAACTGACCTACCATGCCCTGCAAAAAAGCGACGGGACCAAACACAGCTATTACAACCATGGTCGTAGCAATTACGGCTAATGTAACTTCGCGGGTCCCCATGAGCGCCGCGTCTATCGCAGACATCCCTTTTTCTCTTAATCTGAAAATATTTTCACGCACGACGATCGCATCGTCGATAAGCAGGCCTACGGCCAGACTCAGCGCCAAAAGCGTCATGACGTTAATAGAAAATCCAAACATCTTCATCAGAATAAAGGATCCGAGGAGAGAATTAGGAAGCGCGAGACCAGTTATAATGGTGGATCTTAAATTTCCTAAAAATAGAAATACGACGACAATCGTGAGAATAATTCCAAGAAAAATAGTTTCTTCGACATCTTCTAAATTAATTCGGATATATTTTGTTCGATCACGAATGAGCTCAACTTGAGGATGGCCATCTCGCGTAGTTAATATTGAATTAACCTTTTCAAGTCTCTTTTTTATACCATCTCCTACCGCAACCGTATTTGCGCCTGATTGCCTGAAAATCATCAAAAATAGAGAGGGTTTTCCATTTACAAATGCGCGAGATTTTTCATCCTCTACAGAGTCAACAACTGTCCCCAGCTGGCCTACAGTTACCGGAACATCATTACCTACAAAATTAACCACGGTTTTTGATATGTCCTCAATCGAGGAGTATTCACCCAGAGTCCGAAAAATCATCTCGGTAGGCCCTTGCGCTACTTTTCCCACGGGTACGTTCTGACCTGAAGCGCCGACGCGCGCAGCGACCAAGGAGGCTGGCACTTCGTATTTGAGTAATTTGCTGCGGTCGAGTTCGACTCGAATTTCTCGCTTTCGTCCTCCGATCACCTCAACTAATCCGACCTGAGGCACTTGTTCAAATTGAGGTTTAATAATTTCATGTGCCAAATCATAGAGCTCGGCGTCGGGTAACTCACCTCGAATCGCAAGAGTGACAATCGGAAGCTCGGACGGGTCAAGAACTCGAATTACCGGATCTTTGATGTCTTGCGGAAGTTTTCTTCGAGCGGTCGCCACACGATCGCGAATCTGCTGCTCGGCATATTTAACATCAGTCTCAAGGGTAAACTCAATAACGACATTGCTGATTCCCTCCTTGTTAACGGAGGTAAGAGTCGTTACTCCTGCAAGCGAACTCAGTTCGTCTTCAAGGACCTTTGAGACCAGAAGTTCCATTTCTTGAGGGCCGGCCCCTGGATACGGTGTTGTTACGAAAACAATTGGAAACGAAACATCCGGAAATAAATCTACTGGAATGGTTTTGAGTGAAAGGTATCCCACCGCGAGCATGAGCAGAACAATTGACGTAATAAATGCCGGTCTTTTAATAGAGAGGCTCGCTAAATTCATCAGCCCCCCTCTTTTTTGTATAGTTTTGCCTGGGCCAATAGGCCTAGCAGCTCCGCTTGAACTCGAATACGCATGGTCTGCGCCAGGGCATAGTCCTGTTCAAATTGAAGTACAATAAACGTGGTTGAGCGCCCCCCGCTTTGCCGTCCGCGCTCGTACTCATACTTTTCTTTTTGAGCGAGTTCGAGCTCTTGAGAAAGATCCAGTTTTTTTCTGGTTTCTTTATATCTCTCAATCAAATCAGACCAGTCACGTTCCTCATCGAAAATAGCTCGATCCCGCCTCGCCTCTGCTGCGACTGACTCGGCCTGATAGGCAGCGCGATCGCTCGCGCCTTGCCCAATGTTAAACGGCATAGAAAACTTAAGCTGAACTCCCGCAATGTTTTGCTGTGTTTTAAGCGATTCTGATACGGCTGGACTTAACGTCTCTGATCGACCATTTAAACTAACTGATCCTACCAAATCGAGTGTGGGCAGATTTTTTTCATAGCCCATTTTTGCTGATGCATCTGCTAATTTGAAGCCCTCCACAATCGATTGCGCATCGGAGCGAATAATCTCTTTTTTTAGCTCAATTAAATGATCAGACCGCAAAGAAGCCGCATCGCCTAATTTAACAAGACTCTCTTGAACCGATTTTGAGCTCAAGCCGCGCAATGAGTTAAAGGACTCAGAAGCAGATCTTTCTTCATCCATTGCCGAGTGCTGCTCCATCAGGCGAAATCTGTAATTAGCTTCAGCCTGCAAAACATCCGAATGATCCGCCAGGCGCAACTTAGCGCGGCCCGTATTCCATTCGCGAAGCTTTTTTGCCCGCTCCAAATTTTCATTTTGAATAGCGAGAATTTCGCGCGCTGCGGTTAATCGCCAATAAGACATTTCAGCCTGTACTAAGGACATTCGCGCCCGATAATCTTCCAAATGATGAGTCATCAAGGCCTGGGCCCGCGACGCCTCGATCAAAGCCTGAGTCTCTGATCCAAGGCCATTTCGAATCAGCGGTTGCGAAAGTTCCAACGTCGGTCTGCCTAGATAGTAGCTGGGCTGCGGCAAAAAAGAAGAACTTGCTCCATAAATAGTCGTATTGCTCAGACTATAATAGATGCGACCTGAAAGCCCAAATGTAGTGACCTGACTCACTCCGAGTTCAAAACTTTGCTGATCCGCTCTTGTTCCCTCAAACGAGGGATTATTTCGCGGAGAGCGGTCCGTTCCGATCTGAATATTTGAAAAAAGCGTCGGCGAAATCAAAAGATCACTTTCATTAGAGCGTTTTAGTGCCCCCTGACTAGTTGAAAAAGCCGCTAGATAATTTGTCCCTTTAGCTTTGACTTGATTTAAATATTGGTCGAGCGACAGAACCTCAGTCGCCGCAAGCGAGACGTTGAGACCGGTGAGGATTGAAAGAAGCGTGATGAGCATGTTTATAATCCGTT
>CAYJBA010000145.1:0-6833 GCA_964367865.1 uncultured Bacteriovoracaceae bacterium
GGTTGCAGTTTCAGCGACCCCACCTCCGCCCACTGCCCAATTGAGATCTGCTTTTCCAAAATGAAACGAAGCTCCCAATCGGCCCGTAGTCGAGTCAGCCTGAGTCACGCCATTGACGCGATCTAAGAGGTGATAACTCAGTCCTCCACGAACAGTGACCCAACTTGCAGCATCGGCTTCGACCGAAAAATCAACCGGCATGATATTTCTAGAATTTTGAGTTTTTCTAAAAAACCCCAAACCATAGACCATGCGAGTGGATTCGCTCAGTTTAGTATTTCTTGTAGCCCCAAGTCCAAGAGTGGCAGACTTGACGCTAACCGTACCCTGGGCGATCTCGTCTTGTCTAATGCCCGCATAAGGAGTCCATTCGCCATAACGGTAGCGAAGGCCGCCTCCGACACTGCTATGTTTAATCGTCGGAGTCGAAGTTTCTTCGGAGCCCGATAATTTTAACCAAGCAAAGGGTTCAAAGGCTTGATGCTGAATACCTGCACGCAGGGTGATGTCAGAATTGGTTTGTGTCGCGTTGGTAAAACTTGCGTATTGAACTCCAGCACCCCATTTGATTCCGGTATCGTTTCCTAAATAGAGCTCAATCGGGCGCATGTTGTTAATATTTGCGTAATTCATGCCGGTAGTTGCACCAGATGCTAGTTCTTCAATACGATTGAGAAAAAGCCCCATGTTCAGTCCATGGATCTTGGCCGCGAAGCCGCCCATCGCAGTAGTACTTCCAGTGGCGTTGTTGTAGTTTGATTTTTCGATAACGGCCCAGTTCTTTTGATCGTTAATATAGGATGGATTGTAAAAAAGATTGTATTCGTCCTCAAAGAGAAGTGACCCGCCGTTTAAGAGACCCATCGGATCGCCAGTTCCCAAGACCATGACTCGGGCTCGCGATGCCCAGGCTTGAGTCGAAAACACCATGAGAGCACAGAAAATAAAAAGCGCGATATTTTTACGAGACATAAAAAATCCCTCCATAATTGTTGCGATGCATATAGATTAGACTTCAAAGTAAAGATCTTACTTTTTAGCTTAAGAGTCAACGGTTTAACGCGATATAGGCTCCGCCGATTAGACCCGCTTGATTGTGTAAAGACGAGACCACAAGCTTAGGAAATAAATCCACACCGACTCGTCTACGAGCAAGAAGGGGTTCTAAATGGTTTCGAGTGTGATCCAGAAATAGGTCTGCGGCCTCCGCAAAACTTCCGGTAAAAATTATAATTTCAGGCGCATAAATCACGACGTAATTATGAATCGCAATCGCCATCATCTGCGCATATTCTTCAAAAGCCGCCAAGGCTCGTGGGTCGCGCTTTCTAGCGAGTTCGACAATGTCTTTGGCCATGAGCTCCGGATTTGCAAATCGCGGTCGCGTGCGCCTCGTAAAATTTCGGCCCGATAAGTAAGCTTCAGCGCAACCTAAGTTTCCGCATCCGCACGGAGCGGACTCGTCGCCCCGTTTTAAAATCAAGTGACCTGCTTCGGGATGAAGGTGCCTACCCGCGCGTACCAACTCGCCCTCGATTAAAATTCCAGTGCCGAGTCCGGTGCCGAGTGTCAAAATCATGGCGTTTTTATATTTTTTCGCAGCCCCCACCCAACGTTCAGCGAGAATCGCCGCTGCCGCATCGTTCTCAAGATAGACTGGCTTTTTGAGTCGCCGAGATAGCTCTTTTGTGATGGCGACCTTTCCCCAGGGTTTTCCACCTGAGGTAAAATTTGTCGGATCCAGCAGCATCCCGCGAGCTGGATCCAGCGGGCCTGCCGAGGCAATTCCGACTCTCCTAACATCTGGGTGCTTTTTAATTAAGGCACGGCCTAGGTCGGCAAGCTGATTAAAAACTGCGACTTTGCCCTTTTCGATTTCGACGGGAACGCGGATTTCGTCGAAGACTTTTCCCCGGGAGGACACGACTCCGACGGCGACTTTAGTACCACCTAAATCGTAAGCAAGAACCTTTTTGGGGGCTTTCTCGGCCATGAGAGTCCATGTACCATAGTCTTATGGAAAACCGATATGGAACTTCTCGTTCAAAAGGCCGGGGGCAAGCAGCTAAAAAGCATGGAGTAGAATTAGGTTCGATTGCGATTTTGGCGCTATGCGTTTTTACTTTTTTCTCGCTGGTTTCGTATCACCCAGGTGATCCGTCCTTTCTCAGCAACTCATCTAGCCCAGCACAAAATCTTTGTGGGCTGGTAGGGGCCGAGTTATCAGCGCTCATTTTACAATGTTTTGGGATGGGCGCTTTTTTGATCCCATCGGCATTTCTTTTTGTGGCTGCAACACTGCATCGGCGCGAGGGTTCGGCTCGGATTTTTGGAACGCTAGCTGGAATGTCGCTCGCTGTAATGTCACTCACCGTATTTCTAAGTCTTCAATGGAAGTATTGGCCCATGGGGGGCACGCTGTTGCTCACCGGCGGTGTAACAGGAGCATGGCTTTCTGATATTTTAAATCATCAGTTTAATCCGCTGGGATCTTCGATAGTCTCCTTACTGGTTTTTTCGGCTGCAATCTCGCTTTCGACGCCTGTCAGTGTAGCAAAGCTCGCAGGCCAGACGATTACTCTGGTCTTTCGCTGGATGTGGCAGCTCTCGAAAATTATCGCCGGATACCTGGTTTATTTTTCAACTCTTATGCTGGTTAAGCTTGCCCGTGGCTCCGCGGACGGGCTTCAAGGGTTAGCTCGAGAAATTGCCATGAAAATGGAAGAGCGCCGTAGAAAAAAGGCCCTGATGGGAGAGTCAGTTGCTTCGATACACCCCATTGAGGTTGGTCCTCCCGCATTTTATGGCGCCGAAGATTCAGACGACGATGGCGACGTAGAGGATCACGTGCAGCTACGGCTAAACTCCAATCCATCCGAAGCTCCCAATGCGTTGCCCGAACTCGAGCAGGCGTCGCGCTTGGCCAAGTCTCCCTCTGCCCTCGCTTCGGCAATCGGGGGATTTGTTCCTCAAATTATGCCTCGCGAAATGGACGCTCATCCCGGCGAAAATAAAAATACGGCGGCCAAAGCTGTAGCAAAACTTTCGCGCGCGGCCCTCCGATCCAGAAAAGGCCACTGGGCTTTGCCAACGATTGAATTTCTAAGAAAGCCGCCAAAGATCGAATCTCAGATCGATCGTGAGCGATTGCTTGCCAATTCTCAAATTTTAAAACAGAAGTTCGCGGATTTTGGAATTGACGGAGAGGTAACCGCCGTACGTCCCGGCCCCGTGATTACGCTTTATGAATTTAAGCCAGGCCCAGGCGTAAAAGTTTCTCGTATCGCTTCATTGGCAGACGATCTTTCGATGGCTTTGTCGGCTCAGAGTGTTCGCATATTGGCTCCGCTTCCGGGCAAGTCGGTGGTCGGGATTGAAATTCCGAGCGACACACGCGAGATTGTGTACCTGAGAGAATTTTTGCAGCACCCTGACTTTTACGGTGCGAAGCACTCGATTCCGGTCGTAATGGGCAAGGATATCAGCGGACAAACCTATCTGTCTGATTTAGCAAGGATGCCGCATCTTCTTTGCGCAGGACAGACGGGATCTGGAAAATCAGTCTTTATGAACGGTCTCATTTGCTCACTGTTTTATCGGTTTACTCCCGATGAGCTCCGTATGATTTTGGTAGATCCTAAATTTATTGAGTTTCGTTCTTACCAAGATATTCCGCATTTGCTCTTGCCAGTGGTGGATGATCCGAAGCACGCGGCAACTGCGCTTAAGTGGGCCGTCCGTGAAATGGAGCGTCGCTACAGGATTTTAGCGAAAGTGGGCGCAAGAAATCTTGCTGGCTTTAATCAAAAAGTAGATGAGATGGGGTCAGATGTTGTTCATGACCTTTTATTCTCAGAAGACAATCAAACTGAAACCATCACTCAAACCAGTGGAGGCGATTGGATTGAGGCATTTGAACCTGACGAATCCGGTGCACCCAGAGTTGGAAAACTTCCTTACATTGTTGTGATCATCGATGAGTTGGCAGATTTGATGATGGTAGCTCGCAAAGAAGTCGAGATTTCGATCGCCCGCATCGCCCAAAAAGCACGAGCCGCTGGAATTCATCTGGTAGTTGCCACTCAACGGCCTTCGACGGACGTTATTACGGGTTTGATTAAAGCCAATCTTCCCTCGCGTGTTTCTTTTCAGCTTGCAAGTTACGTGGATTCTAAAACGATCTTAGACCGCGCTGGAGCCGAGCGACTTCTGGGTCAAGGTGATATGTTGTTTATTCCACCTGGAGTTTCTCAAAGTATACGTCTCCACGGGGCGCTCGTAGACGACGATGAGATTAGTAAGATTACATCTTTTCTAAAATCACAGGGCAAGCCCGTTTATCGCGAAGAGATCTTACTGGCTGGAGACGATGACGATGAAGATGGAGAGGGTGAAGAAGATATGGATGAGCTCTTTGACGAAGCGATCGAACTCGTCAAGCGGTCCGGACACGCTTCAGCCAGCTTTCTACAAAGACATCTAAAAGTAGGATATAACCGCGCTGCGCGGATGATTGAAAAAATGGAATCTCGGGGAATCGTGGGCCCAGCAGATGGTGCTCGTCCCAGAGAGGTTCTACTACGCTGATTCGGGTGAGGATCGAAAATGATTTTTGGGTTTCGTTTTTTAATCATTTGCTTGTGGGCATTGAGTTTAAGCTCTGTAGCTCTGAGCGAAGAATTTTCTGGAGAAGAGGGAGCTTCCGAGGGAGAGACGTCCGAGTCGGAAGTTCCGGTTGTCCCTATCGAATCCAAATCCAAGGCACTGAAAGGCAAACGCTACCGTGAAAAAGAAGCCGAAGGCACCGAAGCCCCAGACCGGTTCGAAGCGGACACCATCATTAAAAGCCGCTACCGTCACAACGGGGAGCAGCTCGAAGTGGATCCGGATTGAACGTCCGATTCATTTTCCTGTTTATGTAAAAGCGGCTGTTCAAAAATTAGACGATGCAGGGCATGTCGCCTATGTCGTTGGCGGGAGTGTTCGCGATCACTTTTTAGGACGGGAGAGTAAAGACCACGATATTGCGACGAGCGCGCATCCTGATGAACTTTGCGAACTATTTCCAGACGCCGTAACTGTTGGAAAAGCTTTTGGCGTAATCAAAGTACCTATCCCTGCGGGGCGATTTCTTGAAGTTGCGACTTTTAGAGAGGATCTAGAGTATAAAGATTTTCGTCACCCTAAAAAAGTAAGATTTTCAGGAGTATCCGAAGATGCCTCTCGTCGGGATTTTACGATGAATGCGCTCTATTATGATCTAAAGACTCAAAGGGTTTTTGACCCTACTGATGGATTAAAGGATATTCGGGACAGTGTTGTGCGCGCCATTGGAAACCCAGTCGCGCGGTTTCGCGAGGACGCGCTTAGGTTACTACGAGGTGTTAGATTTACGGTTAATTTGGGTTTTAATTTGGTGCCCGGGCCCGCAATGGGGCTCCGTGACTGCGCCACACCCAAGACCCCGGGCATAGAAGAGCGCATTCGCGACGAGCTTACACAGATGTGGGTCGGACGTTCGCCAGCGTCTGCCGTCGAGCTTTTGTCAAAACTGGGGCTCTTGGTTCAGGTTCTTCCTGAAATTGAACAGCAAAAAGGGATTAAACAGCCACAGATTCACCCCGAAGAGGATGTTTGGTCACATACGATACGCGTATTAAAAATGCTCGGAGAACAAACTAAATCCAGATCTTTGACGCTAGCCTGGGCGGCTGTACTCCTAAACGTGGGTAAACCCATTTGTTCGCGTCGAAGTCAGGGTAAAAATTTTAATGGCCATGAGATTGAAGGGACAAGAATTACAGGCCTTGTCGGGGCACGGATGAAGCTTTCGCGTGATGAAATTAACCAGGTTACCTCGCTCGTGGGCGAACAGCTTAAATTTAGAGACGTATTTAAAATGCGTGAATCGACATTTCTTAGATTTATTGGCCAACCCGATTTTCAAGAGCATCTCGCACTTCATCGTGCTGAGGCGTCGGCTTCTGATGGAAATCTTGCTTTTTATGAATTCTGTTCGTCGCGACTCAAATCCCTGAAACTTGAGCCGCCGGATTCGCAAAAACTCATTGATGGCAAGGATTTGATTCAGCTAGGCCTTTTTCCAGGTCCTCATTTTACGGAGATTTTAAGAACAATCGAGGATCTGGCCATGGAAAAAAAACTTAAATCCAAAGAGGACGCTCTGGAGTACGTAGTTAAGCATTTTGTTCGATAGACTTACGCACTGTTATTTTATTTAAAAACTGCTTAACGCAATCCCGCAACTCAGTCACTTCACCCACAGTTAGCCCTGAACTACAAAATAGGCTGTAGCTCACTTCGATAGCTTCAGCTTTTAACTCACGGCCCTTTTTGGTTAAAAAGGTCAAAACGATACGATCATCGATTTCGGATCTGCGACGGGTAATAAATTTGGAGGCTTCAAGTTTTTGCAAGACGGGAGTTAGAGTGCCCGAGTCGAGATAAAGCTTTTTGCCAATTTCTTTTAAGCTTACCCCGTCTTTTTCCCAGAGAAACATGAGAACTAAATACTGAGGATAGGTAATTTTTAACTTCTCTAATGAGGGCCCATAGGCTTGAACGATAAGTCGAGCAGCCGCGTAAAGAGGCAAGCAGAGCTGATTTTCAAGCTTCAAAATGTCAGAAAGGTCATTTTCTGATTTCATAGGCGGTGTTCTTCCTTTTTCGCATAACCCAAATAAGAGATTTGGAGCGAGGGTGATAGCTCAAATTGAAATCCCTTAGGATCTGTTCTTCTAAAAATATCACCAATAGATAGTGTGGATAGCTTGGGGCGGACTCCAGACATTTCAATTATTGAAAGGTCATGG
>CAYJBA010000146.1:0-6814 GCA_964367865.1 uncultured Bacteriovoracaceae bacterium
CCTACACGACGCTCTTCCGATCTCTTTTTTAGCAGTGCCCTGGCTTCAGTCGACCTTTATAGTGTCAGATTACTTAAATACGTTAATTGATTTCGGCGTCGCCTCAGCTACTTGTTTATTTTTCTTGATTTCAGTAGTTCGAAAAGTAATCGTCTGTAGCGATGCACTTTATTTAAAAAAGATTTCGTATGCCTCCGAACGCATCAGCTGGGGAGAAATCGATTTTGTTCGAATCGTATCTCCCTGGAAGATATTGAGTTCTTGGAAGCTGCTCAAAAGCGTCATGCCGAGAGTATTTTATTTTGACCCGCTGTTTTGGCGTCCGGGCTTATTGATTACTTTAAAAGATGGGCGCTCTTACTTTTTAGGAGTGAGAAAGGCGGGCGACGCCGAAAAGGATATTCGCCGATTTGTTTCTAAGAAAGTGCACAAGATTCACAGGCCTGGAGCCAAAATAATTCCATTTAAACGGGCGGCTTAGGCTCAATCCGAGTCGTAGTCCGACGAAGCGCTAGCACGGCTTGGATTTTTCAAAAAATCCGCCATCTCGTATTCAAGATGCCTGCGATAGGATCGAGTCAGAAGTTTGAGTTCCTCGGTCTCAGCGGTCGTTTCAAGCGCCTTAAACAGGAGCTTACCGCGAACCATCATCTGAAGGGTGAGATACCCTAATCTGGATCGCTCTTCTTGAAATCGCACCATTTCTTGGAGAAGATCGAGCTTATCCATGACGAGGATCTTTGCATGGTATTCCATGTCTTGAAGCTCTGCTTGTTTAACATCACGTACTGCCTTCAATGAAATTACATTACTCATACCGGGGGGACGCTTAAGCAATCGGGATGCCAATTTCCAGACGGGGTAGACACTTTTTCTGGTAATTTTGACAGATGGCTAAAGGTACAAAATAATAGGGTAAAATAAATGTAGAGCGCGCTCTTGATGGGGAGGGGTCAACTTGATCCTGCCCAAGAAATTTCATGGGTGTTTAACAGAATGACAGATTTTCGGGTATTTCGGACCGCATCCGTCAGGAGAGACCCAGCTCCTGAAAGACTCTGCCAGGTGCCCCAATTCTTACTTCAACGCTTCAGCAATCGACTCGCGGGTGATTTCACGGCCGTCGTCTCCAAGAGTCTTAATTGCCTGCGCCAATTTTCTCTCGTCCACGCCATAGACGCTTGCAAGAACGCGAACGGTATTGTCCGAATGATTAATCGCAGTTTCGTTGCCGGAAGCAATTGCTTCTGCTTGAGCTAATACTAATTCGCGCGCTTCAGGATGAGTGAAATCAATTTCACCATCAGCGATTAAGGCGAGTGGCCCCAATAGGGTGGTGCTCGTCAGCCAAAGCTCCAGCCCGTAATGTCTGATGCAAAAATTTCTATCGTAATCGTTGGCCTGATCCGCGAGGCATATTGCGTAAGCGTGGGACTTATTTTCAACTGTGCTCAGAGCCAAAACTGCCAAAAAAAGCATTGCTAAACGATTCATGCGATATTCCCTCTCCCAACGATTGGTGATAAATTATTTTATGCGTTATATTTTAAATTAAACTATGCGTCAATTTATTTAGTTCAGCCATTTATTATGGATTATATTAATAATTACATTATGATATTAAGATGTTAATAAATGCTTGACTGATGAGATCTACTTTGATAATTCATTGCGGCATCATTGGAAAAGGCGGCCCCATCCCCCTGGGGTCGCCTTTCTTTTGTGGTCCCATCCCCAACCCGGCAAAACCTTCCCGTTAACTCAGTCTCCCCTCTCACCGAAAGAGGTAGAGAGAAGGAGTAGATTCTATGGATAGGATCAGCAAAACACAAAAAGCTTGGGCAATCAGTGTGATTGTTTTTTTTGCCATTTTCTTAATTCCGGCACTAGCGGAAGCAAAGACCATTCTCGCACCGCTCCCGCCACCTAAGAGAACCGCAGAGGCTCAAGAGGTTTACCCTGAGTCGAGATTTGGCTACGAGCCTGAAAAGCAGGTCAATAGCGCAAATTCTGGGCTCGCTAGCCAAGCGGTGCAAGAAATGGAGGAGCAGGACTATCAAACAGGAGCCGCCCGTCGTCCGGCAGGGCTTATGTTCGGTACTGATGCGTTCGCAGCTCAGCCTCCTCTTAAGCCGAAAGTTTCTACAGCAGATGAAAAAAATCACACTCCTCGCAAAGTCGAAGAAGATGGGGCTCCTCCTTTAGAGCGGGCAACACGTCGAGTAGAATCAGACAGTTCATCTGAGGGTACTGTTCCCTCTGTCGCTCCCGGCACGATCACGCGCAGAGGTGTTCAAGAAGTTGCATTAATTGCGGGAGATCTGGGATATTTTCCGAGAACAGTCTTTGTTTCGCGAGATGTTCCGGTTCGCCTCTATGTCACTGGCGCTTCAAAAAACAATCTATGCATTATGATGGACAGCTTTCAGGTGAGAAAACAGGTGCGATCGCAAAAAATCGAAGAGATTACTTTTACGCCGACCACCCCCGGAAAGTATCGCTTTTACTGTCCCGTCAACGGGATGGAAGGAACGATGGTCGTTAAAGAGTTTTCGACCAACTCAGCAACTGGACCCGCAACGACACAAGAGTAAGCAAAGGGATAGGCGTGGGAGTATTTGAAGATTCAGTCGCAAATTTTTTAGGGCCGATCAAAGACTATCTTGCGGATGAGTCCGTGAGCGAGGTCATGGTCAACGGCCCTAACGAAATTTTTATCGAGCGGCGCGGAATTTTAGAAAAAGTGAACGCCAAGTTTTTGGATGAGCAGGCGCTCCAGGCGGCAGTGAGAAATATTGCCCAATTTGTAGGTCGAAGAATCGATGCCGAGCATCTGACTCTCGATGCGAGATTGCCGGACGGAAGTCGCGTGGCTGCAGTTTTTCCACCTTGCTCCCGCAAAGGCACAACGCTCTCGATTCGTAAATTTTCAAAAGCCAATCCCTCATTTGTGGATATCATTAATCGAGGGACGATCTCCAAGGACGCGGCCCGGTTTTTAGATATCTGCGTTCATCTTGCGAAAAATCTAGTTGTCTCAGGCGGAACAGGTTCAGGTAAAACAACGTTTCTCAGTGTTTTGGGCTCGCGCATTCCGGGCAATCAAAGACTTTTAGTAATTGAGGACGCATCTGAATTAAAAATTTCGACAGATCACGCTGTCTTTTTTGAAACCAAACATTCAAATGCAGAAGGTAAGGGCGAGGTCACGATTCGTGATTTAGTTAAGTCAGCTCTGCGCTTGCGTCCCGACCGAATTGTCGTGGGGGAGGTTCGCGGCCCCGAGGCGATGGATCTGATTAACGCCATGAACACGGGTCACGGAGGTTCAATGGGGACCACTCACGCCAATACTCCGTACGATGCGCTGGTTAGGCTCGAAACTCTGTCTATGATGGGTGACACGCAGGTCCCGGCCCAGGCGATCAGACGACAGATCTCAAGCGCGGTAAATATCGTGGTTCAGATCAAGCGTTTTAATGACGGATCGCGTAAAATCACTCATATCAGCGAAGTAATCCCAGATCTAGACCCCCAGGGGCGTTATCAGCTTCGAGATATCTTTGTATTTGTACAAAGGGGGCGTACTCCCGAGGGAAAAGTGATTGGTGAAATCGTTCCGACCGGCAGTCTGCCTTCGTTTTTTTCCGAAATTGAGGTGAATCGCCTCCCATTTCCTCGCGAAAAGTTTAACCCTCCCAGCTGGTACGCGCAGACGCTTCAAAATCACAAAAATGTAGCGTAAGGTGTCCCCAGGGGACATATCCATAGCTATGCAATTTGATCTCATCATCATTGGATCGGGGCCTTCTGGGCAAAGAGCAGCGCTTCAGGCGGCGAAAGTCGGAAAAAAAGCCGCTATAGTTGAAAGCTATTCCGCAATGGGAGGCGGCTGCGTTCATTTTGGTACGCTTCCGTCCAAATCGTTTCGAGAATCAATTTATCGCTATTCGTTAGGGTCAAGGGGAGCGATGGCTTCTGAATCCGATTCGGATTCGAGTACCAAGAAAAAAAGAAAGTCTGATGCCCCCGATATGGAAAGGTTACTTAGGCGTCGCGCCCGCGTTGTGAGCAGCGAGTCTCAAGTGATTTTCGATCAGCTCAAACGAAACAACGTCACGCTTTTTCATGGCCGGGCAAGATTAGTCTCCCCCACTGAAGTTGAAATCAAGTCTTCTAAGAAAACGATTCAGATTACGTCTCCGAAAATCGTATTGGCCGTAGGTGCTCGGCCGATCTCGCCGACCCATTTGCCCATTGACGGTAAAACAGTTCTCGATAGTGATTCGATACTTTCATTAAAGAAAATTCCTAAAACCATGACGGTTTTAGGCGCAGGTATTATTGGTTGCGAATACGCAAGCATGTTTGCCATGGCAGGGACCAAGGTTTTTTTGGTGGATCGAAGACATGAAATCCTGGCCAGTGTAGATCGCGAAATTGTGAGTGCCCTAGTGAGCCGTTTTCAGGATCAGGGGATGGAAATCATTTTACAGGCAGAGGCTCAGAAAATTGAAAAACTCCCGGTTAAGCGCGGGCTCCAAATTCACCTGACCAACGGGAAAAAAATAAAAACAGATGTCGTGCTCATCGCGCAGGGACGTACCGGCAATATCGAAGGCTTAGGGCTTGAAGAGGTTGGGGTGCAGGTTACCGAGAGGGGACTTATTAAGGTTGAATCTCACTTTCAGACCTCGATTCCCAGTATTTACGCTGTGGGTGACGTAATCGGTGCGCCAGCTTTGGCCTCCACTGCTTTTGAGCAGGGTCGCATTGCAACCAGGCACGCCCTTGAGCTGGGTGACAGTGAGATGAATCCTCTTTTTCCCTATGGGATTTACACGATTCCAGAAATATCCACGATTGGGCTCACTGAAGAAGAGCTGATTGCTAAGAAAATCGGCTATGTTGTGGGTCGGGCTCGTTATAAGGAGCTTGCAAGAGGCCAAATTGTGGGCGATCGCTGGGGTTTACTCAAATTGCTAGTAGATCGAAAAACCCTAAAACTTTTAGGAGTTCATATCATTGGAGATAATGCCGCTGATCTGATACACATTGGCCAGGCTGTGATGCATTTTGGTGGTACCGTCCCTTATTTTATTCAGAGTGTTTTTAACTACCCAACGCTCGCTGAAGCCTATAAAACCGCTGCTTTTCATGCGATGAACCAAGTTAAGGTCTCATCCTAGTAGGCTAACAGGACCTTGATTTCTTATGGCTCATCTTCCAACGAATCAGATTAGAAATGTGTGTATTATTGCCCACGTCGACCACGGAAAGACGACTCTGGTCGATTTTCTTCTCAGGCAGGCTGGGACATTTAAACAGCACCAGGCGCTTCAAGAGCGAGTGATGGATTCGATGGATCTTGAGCGCGAACGCGGGATTACCATTTTAGCGAAAAACACGTCGGTTCGAGTAGGGGACACTAAAATTAATATTGTCGATACCCCCGGCCACGCTGATTTCGGCGGCGAAGTCGAACGTATCATGGGAATGGTAGACGGCGCGCTCCTATTGGTAGACGCAGCCGAAGGGCCACTTCCGCAGACGCGTTTCGTTTTAAGAAAAGCACTTTCGCAGGGACTTAAAATTATTTTAGTCGTTAACAAAGTCGACCGTCCAGATGCAAGAACCGACGAAATCGTTAATCACACATTTGATTTGTTCGTCGATCTGGGCGCAACCGAAGATCAGGCCGATTTTCCGATTATTTATACATGCGCTCGCCAAGGGTGGTGCACAAAAAGTGCCGATGAAGTCCCCGCACTCTTATCTGGCGAGAAGGTCGGAACTCTCAAACCCCTTTTTGACGAAATTCTAAAAACGATTCCTGCTCCTAAGATTGATAAGGGACAGGGATTTAAGATGCTCATCTCAAATCTCTCGTACTCAGATTACGTCGGAAGACTTGCGATCGGTCGCGTCGTTTCGGGTACTGTTTCGCAAAATCAAAAAATTATCCGACGTGGAGTGGATCTTTCTGGAAACTCTAAAAATGAAAATCTGAGCGTAGCCAGACTTTATGTTTACGAAGGATTGGGCCAGGTCGAAGTTCAATCGATTTCAGAGGGCGAAATCGGTGTCGTGGCCGGGAGTGAGGCTGTTGAAATCGGAGACACTCTAGTTGGGGATGAAACTTTGTCCCCTTTACCGAGAATTACGGTTGAGAAACCCACACTGGGTATGATTTTTTCAGTGAACACTTCTCCGCTTTCAGGAAAAGAAGGCGAAGCGATTCAATCGCGAAAGCTTCGTGATCGCTTGATTCGAGAGGTCAGGCAAAACGTAGCACTTCGATTCGAAGTCACCGATTCGATGGACCAGTTTCGAATGCTGGGCCGAGGAGAACTTCAATTCGCAATTTTGATCGAACAAATGCGTCGCGAAGGTTTTGAGTTCATGGTGGGTAAACCTACCGTTCTTTATGGAACTGGCCCCAATGGCGAGCGCACCGAGCCGATGGAGCGCGCGGTTTTGGATCTGCCCGAAAAGTCGGTGGGCGATGTGACCGGAATGTTTCAGGCCCGCAAAGGGATTCTGACTAAGTATGAGGGGGGTTCGGGCAATGGTGCGGGCCGCATTCGGCTTGAGTTTGATATTCCGACCCGTGGATTGCTGGGAATGAGATCTCGATATCTAACCGTGACTCGCGGCGAAGGGCTATTGAGCACGCAGCTTCTTGAGTACGCGCCTCACAAGGGCGATTTGCCTCACCGCATGGTTGGCGCGCTAATTTCAGATCGCTTAGGAGATACGGTCGAGTACGGACTACTTTACCTTGAGGAGCGCGGCACATTATTTTTAGGACCGG
>CAYJBA010000147.1:0-4440 GCA_964367865.1 uncultured Bacteriovoracaceae bacterium
TTTTTTTAATGAACCGCCCACCACCGAGATCTACACCCTTACCCAACACGACGCTCTTCCGATCTGGCTTCAATTACGAATTTCTCGATTCTGGACTGGGTGCTGCTGAGCCTATTTATCCCATGTTTCAAAAAGGCGTTCAAGAAAGCTGGTGGCAGATTTTGGCTGCTATGCTGGGCGAAAAAAACAGACATATTGATCACTACACTTGGTTAGATACACCTGAGGGCTGTCATGTGGACGGTCTATATCTCCTCAGGGATATCACCGAATACCCAGATTCAATGTTTGTAAAAGAGCGCATTGAGGGAGCTACGCTAATCGTTGTGCGCCTAGAATATTATACAAAGCTTAGACCTGACGCTCAATGTGGTCGCCACCGAGCTTACGATTTTGACCCGGCGTTTGATGTGCAAGCTTATTTCAAAAAATATCATGATGCGATGTTACTGACGGATTTTCCACAAAAGGATCTCTGGCGGTTTGAGGCAAAACTTTCGTCGATTTATCATATCAAGCAGGAGATGAGCCCTAATCATGCCAAAATTGATTTAGAAGAGTTTAAAAAAAATTCGCTTTGGTATTACCCCCAGGGGCATGCAGAGGATTATAATATTCGCGCTCCAAGACCGCAGCCCGGCTTGGCGGCTCTCTCCATCCCCCAACAACTCATTTTGGATCCACCCGCCGAAGTTAGAGTCACGATGCCCCTTGATCGTTTTGTGGATAAAGAGGATTTTAAAAAACTTCTTAATTTCGTATCGGGAAAGCCCACGCCTGATTTTGATCCGGCATTTGAACCGGGAGGAGATACGCTGCGTCTGAGCGACGTAACACCCACAAATATCTATACGTCCGGCCTGGACCTGGAGCCGATTTATCACGCGTATGAAGATGTCTCTGAGATGAAAAATTACAAATGGGTGGGGCTGACCATTAAGCCCTTTGAAGAACAGATGGACTCTTGGTGGAGTGGCGTACGTGTGGTTCCGCAAGTTCGCTTTGTTTATCAGCTCATGGATCCCAAAGATCCCAATCGCCCTTTTGAGCAGTTTTATTTGCATCTGAAGTACGACGTTGTGGATCGTTATGCAAATCGCGTTACTCGAGATCAACAACATCTTTATTTTATGAGGCGGGCGGACGAACTCGCACAAGCTAAAAACGCGGGCCCCTCCGAGTATGAGCCGGCATTACAGAACTTTATCTCTGAGTTTACCCAGCGCCCGATGAACGTAATGGCTTTTAGCTCGTCCTTGACCGGAATTTGGGTTTTCGGTGGAATGCAAAGAGATCGTTTTGGTGGTGATCTGCGCGCCACGAAAATAGTGCGAGATGGAATTGACGTGGGTTATTACTCCTCGGCTTACGATAATGATATTTATCGCACTGAGATTAGTCAGGCCACAGGCCCTCGTAAGGCTCACCTTCAAAAAGTCATGGATGATATTACTGTGCGCTATTTCAGAGATCCCAAACGAAACGATCCTCATGCAATCGATTTTAATCGCGTGACTTGTGCTCAGTGCCATCAGACGTCAGGTAGGGATGGTGTTCATATGTCGTTAAACGATGGGATTGACCGTAGAATCACGAGCACCGTCCGAGCTTCAGAGTTTATGTTTGTCGATGCAGATCAGCAGCTCGTGACCGGGATGAAGTATTGGGATCGTATACTTAAGCAAGAGTGATCGATTTGCCTTCCTGGCAAATTTGGGTCTGCCGGACCCACGCTGTGCTTCGGAAATTTTTCGCGTCTTTTAAATCCTATCTTTTGGATTCTAGACATTGCCTCAACGCTTTCTCGTAGTTTTTAAAGGTGTTCCGGCTCGGCTCTTCACTCGCATCACGCTCGTGAAGCTCCCCACTGGGGAGACGCCTCGCTCGGAAAAATTTAACTTCACGTTAAATTTTGGTGAGCCATCGCGGATTCGAACCGCGGACCCTTACATTAAAAGTGTAATGCTCTACCGACTGAGCTAATGGCCCCAAAAAAACGATGAGAACCATTCGGTTATCATCGACTGAGGCGCCTTTGCAATCTCAATTCGTTTGATTCAAGAGAGAAATAATTCAGAAATTTGGAATGGAGGGCTCGAACAGACTCCCCGTGTAACTATTTGAAATAAAAAGAAAAAATCACTGAACTAAAAACGGGTCTTGGAGGACCAAAGTCTCCTCGCGTCCCGGGCCCGTGCTGAGCAGTACAACCGGCACTCCTAAAAAGCTCTGAATCATCTGAATATAATCCCTAAGCTCGACCGGAAGATCCGTATACCCACGCACAGTCTTAGTGTTGTAGGACGGCCAAGCAGGCAATACTTCATAAGCCGGTTCCACCGCTTCTAGGTCTTCGATGCAAGAGGGAAGATCATAAATCGTGTTTCCACCCAAACGATAGGCTGTGCAAACCTTAATGTGGTCAAAATCTTGAAGGATGTCAGCTTTCATCAGAGCCAGGCCTGTGACGCCGTTGACTTCGACAGCGTATTTTAGTGCAACGAGATCGAGCCAACCGGTGCGACGCGGCCGCCCGGTGGTCGCACCAAACTCCTGGCCTATTTTTCTAATTTTCTCGGCGATCTCAGGTTCAGATTTTTCCATCTCTGTTGGAAACGGCCCAGTTCCGACTCGAGTCGTGTAAGCCTTAGTAATCCCAATGACCTGAGCTCGCACCGTAAGTCCCACGCCCGATCCGGTGAGGGCACCGCCAGCTACGGTATTCGACGAGGTTACATACGGATAAGTTCCGTGATCCACGTCTAGAAGCGTACCTTGCGCGCCTTCAAACAAAATGGGACGCTGGTATTTTAAGGCATCAACTAATATTCCACGGACATCCGTTACAAAAGGCTTAAGTCTCGCACCCAGTTTGATGGCTTCATCATAAATCGGCTGAAAATCTATTTCTGGCGCTCCAAAATGATGCTTCATCAAAACATTTTTTTCTTCGATCGCAAGTTTGAGTTTGTTTTTTAGTACATCGGGCCGCAGTAAATCAATGACTTGAATTCCTCGCCGCGCTACTTTGTCTTCGTAGGCCGGACCGATTCCACGAACGGTTGTGCCAATTTTTCCGCCTACCTCCTTTGCGGCATGTTCTTCGCGCAGGCGATCTAGAGTAGTGTGATACGGCAAAATAACGTGGGCTCGCTCGCTGACCCGAATCGCTTCGTGTGGTTTAGTATGAAATGCGCCACTCACGATCAGCGAGTCGACTTCCTGAAAAAATACTTTAGGGTCAAAAACGACGCCATTAGCGATGATGCAAACTTTTCCGGGATGGAGAATGCCGCTTGGAATGAGATGGAGTACGGTTTTTTTACCATTTACAACCAAGGTATGGCCAGCGTTGTTTCCGCCCTGGTATCGCACGATATAATCAGCTTTAGCGCTATAAAGGTCGACGACTTTTCCTTTTCCTTCATCGCCCCACTGGGCGCCAACGACTACGACGTTCATGATAGATCCTTCAATATTTATTCATCAGCAAAAGTCTTAAGGACAGCGGCGACACCTTTACCGAGTTCAAATTTATGCCCCAGCTCATGGAGAGCCATTTCGAGGCCAGCGATTCCAGTAACGATGTCAAACTTGTCGCAGTATCCAATATGAGAAAGTCTGATTATTTTTCCTTCGAGCTCGTCTTGGCCGCCCACAATGGTAACCCCATATTTGTCACGCATGATTTTTGGAATCATTTTTCCGTCCTTGATGGACGAAGGAACTTTAACTGAAGTTACGGCATTAGAGGGGGTCTTTTTCGCCAGTATCTCAAGTCCCAGAGCTTGAACCGCATTTCGCGTGGCGCGAGCCAAAAGATCGTGGCGTTTAAAAACATTATGAAGACCTTCTTCTCGAAGCATCTTTAAACTTTCATGAAGTCCCTGAATCAACGATATCGCTGGCGTCCAAGCTGTTTGATTTTTGGTGAGACTTTTTCGTTCGCGGGAGAGGTCAAAATAGAACTTAGGAAGATCAGAGGTCTCTACCATCGCCCATGCTTTGTCATTTAGGGAAATCATTGCAAGACCTGGCGGAATCATGAGAGCCTTCTGTGATCCCGTGATAAAAACATCAATTCCCCACTCGTCCATGGGTAAGTCAAATACTCCGCAGGCAGTAATCGCATCGCAAACTGAAATCATTGAAGCTGCTTTGGCAGCTTTGCAAATTTCTTGGGTGGGTAACCGAACTCCAGTCGAAGTTTCAGAAGCCTGAAACAAAACTGCGCGTGCGTCTTTGTTGGCCGCAATCGTCTGTTCGAGTTGCTTGATCTCAAGCGAGTCACCGTTTTCAATTTTAATTTCAACTGGATTTAACCTGTACGCCTTCGCGATTTTGGTCCAGCGTTCGCCAAATTTTCCTGCATTAACCGTAATTACCTTGTCGCCGCGCTTAAAAAGCGCCGGGTGCAATACTTGAAATTTTTTCAATATT
>CAYJBA010000147.1:4450-6811 GCA_964367865.1 uncultured Bacteriovoracaceae bacterium
AAGATGACATCTTGCTCGGTTTGAAACAGATATTTAAGTCCCACGCGCACTTCATCAAAGAGTGCCTGAAATTCGGGTGTTCGATGGTGGATGATGGGCTGAGATAATTTAGCGAGTACGTTTTCGGGAATGGCCGTGGGGCCAGGCGTCAGAAGATAGGTCTTTCTCACGTTGAGAAGGAGTCTCACGAAGCCTTGGGGATGTCAAATATACGCCCCCAAGGCTTCGCAAAAAACTCTTAATGGGCCATATTTTTTGCGTGCTTAACTAACTTGCGTGCAGCTTTTTCGGCCTGAATCACATCAATAATTGCCAACGCTTCATGTCTTAAATCGTTTTCATAAATGAAGCGGTAAAAATTTTCCATGTCAGGATGATGCCTAAAATTCTTAAACGAAGTCGACATCTCGGTGGAGCCAGCGGCAGCTGTAGCCATAGCGGCCGCGCTGCTGCTCGAAGCTGCTGCATCAGCGGCATCTTGTTGCTCGTCGAGTTCATCTTGATCTACCTGAGGCTGAATTTCCGGAGAAGCTTCGGCCATTTTCATGCTCTTTTTATCGAGCTTTGAATCTGCCTTGAGAGCTTTTTTTCCGGAATGAGGAGCTTCGGCCTTGGGGGCTTTTTTTGCTGCCTTCGAACTAACTACCTTCGCTGCTTTTGCCATCGGATTCTCCTTGTTTAACTACCTACATACTACTGGATTGCGTCTTGAGAGCCACCCATTTCACTGCCTTGGACTTTGATTATTCCATAGCGGTGTAACTTATTATAAAGCGTTTTAATAGTGATCCCCAAGCTCTGAGCCGTTTTGGTCTTGTTTCCACTGTTAAAGGCCAACGATCTCAGGATATGGTTCTTTTCCACATCCTCTAGCGGCATATCAACAGAAAAATCACTTTGCTCGGTTCTAGATTTTGGATTTCGAATACTAAAGGGAACGTCCTCTAGATTGATTTCGTTGTTCTCAGCTAGGATTTTTAGACGCTCAATCGTATTTTGAAGCTCACGGATATTACCTGGCCAGTCATATTGCGAGAAAACATCTATAACGCGGGGGTCTAATTTTCTAATTTGCTGAGCCGCGCCACCAAAGCGGGAATTTTTCAGAAAGTAATCCACCAATGCACCCATATCCTCATTTCGCTTTCTGAGTGGGGGCATACGTAGTGTAATCGTATTGAGGCGATAGAAAAGGTCTTCTCTAAAGCGGCCTGCCTTTACTTCTGCCTCGAGATCGCGATTTGTTGCGCTGATCACGCGGACATCTACCTTGAGTGGACGCTTTCCACCGATTCGATAAAATTCGCCTTCTTGTAAAAACCGAAGAAGCTTAGCTTGAATCCCAAGCGACATTTCACCGATTTCGTCTAAAAAGAGGGTTCCGCCATCGGCAGTTTCGCAAAGACCTAGCTTCTGAACCACGGCACCGGTAAAAGATCCTTTTTCGTGTCCAAAGAGTTCGGATTCTAAAAGAGCTTCTTGAAGAGCGCCGCAGTTAACCGTGACGTAAGGTTTATCGCCACGTTCGCTTTTTACATGAAGCCTGCGTGCAATAAGTTCTTTGCCAGTACCGCTTTCGCCTTGAATGAGTACAGTCGCAGTCGTAGGCGCAATTTTATCCACCATCGAAAGGATGTTCATAATGGCAGGGCTTTTTCCAATGAGATCCATGCTCTTATTTTCTTGGTTTACAAGCGTTTTAAGGGCTTTGTTCTCTTTCTGAAGGAGTCTTTGCTGATCTAAGATACGCTCGTGTGCGCGCCTGAGTTCGTGCGTTTTTTCTTCGACCGCTTGCTGAAGCTTTCGGCTAAAATTCGTGGCTTCGGAATAGAGTCTTTGATTTGAAATCGCAACTGAGATCTGAGAACTCACGGCTTCGAGCGTTATAATGTCGTCTTCATCAAAGGCTGCTTTTTCGTCGCTCTCAACCCCTAAAGTCGCTACGACATTTTTATCGGTATCGAATACGGGGATGCAAAGCTCAGATTTAGAATCGACCGGAAACGAAAGATCAGTGTAATTGGGATCTGCGGTCACATCATTTGATAGATAGCTCTTTCGGCTGCTAATAACGACGCCAACAATTCCTTTGCCGACGATCGTGTGGCCGATCTTAAGGTGCTTTCTGTGAGCTCCAGCCTGCGCCTGGAGGGTCGCGCGTTGATCCGGGGAGACTGACCAAATATGAATGCTGTAGTAATTAAAGCGCGATTGAATGAGATCAACGACTTCTTGATAAAAATTTTCGGACTGTAGGAGACTTTGTAACTTTGTCGAGAGTTCGTTGAGTAATCGAAGCTGGACAGCTTGCTTCTTTTGAGATTCTAAAGGCGACATCGGTACAACCACTTTCTAACCCAC
>CAYJBA010000148.1:0-6797 GCA_964367865.1 uncultured Bacteriovoracaceae bacterium
TTCGATCCCAGTTTTGCAGCCACTTGCGCAACAGCCTCGCCCCCATTCGAACGGGTAGCGACGCTATACTCCGACCAAAATACTCTTCGTAACGATCCCAAATATAGCGCATGGGTGCATGAACGTAACTCACATGAACCGCATTCGGGCTTTTTCGAACTCCTTTTGCCACGCAGTGTGATGAAGAAATAATGAGATCAAACTCCGAAAGATCGAATCGCTCGATCATGGATGGCATAAACGGTAAAAAATGGCGGTATCTTTTTTCTGCAAAGGGGACCTTTTGAAGCCAGCTCGTATGTCGCTTAAGTGTGGTTAAAGTAGGGCTGATCTTTCCCGGAACGTAAAGCAACGTAAATAAATCCGCTTTAGGAAATAACTCCGCGATAGCTTCGAGAACGTATTCGCCCCCCCTCATGCCCGTTAACCAATCATGGACAAGTGCTACGCGTAGATTCGAGTTCATTTGCATTTTTGGAAATACTCCAATGATCTTTTAAGTCCTTCACGAAAATCAACTTTTGGCTCCCAATGAAGAACTGATCGTGCTTTAGAAATGTCAGGACACCGCCTCTTTGGATCTTCAGGGCGGCCCGGCACATGTTGAATTGGCGAACGACTACCCGTTAACTCTCGCACTGCTTGAGCAAAATCTAACACCGTTCTCTCAATTGGATTACCAATATTGACAGGTTCACAGAGCTGACTTTCAAAGAGACGAATGATTCCATCGACAAGGTCTGTCACAAAACAAAAACTACGGGTCTGCAGGCCATCTCCGTGCACAGTAAGCGGTTTTCCGGTGAGTCCTTGCATACAGAGTTCAGGAACAATTCGACCGTCATCAGGACGCATCCTTGGACCATAGGTATTAAAAATTCGAACAATACCTGCATTAAATTTTTCAATCCGAATCATCGTACTGACATATGCTTCAGCAAACCGCTTGGACTCGTCATAACAGGCTCGAGGGCCCGTGCTGCTTACGTTACCCCAATAACTCTCAGGCTGGGGATGTACCAAAGGGTCACCGTAAATCTCAGAGGTGGATGCTAAAATAAATCGAGCACCCTGCTTTTGCGCAAATCGCGCCGTTTGGATCGTTCCTACCGAATTTACCTGCATGATCTCAAATGGAATTTTATCAAAATCAAGCGGACTTGCAGGAGAGGCCATCTGAAAAACGCCATGAATTTTTAAATTTTTTAAGATCTCAAATTTGGGGCCAGAAAACCCGTTGCATATATCTGCTTCAATGAAATGAAACCCAGGGGTTTTTTTTGCCAAACTTAAATTTTCAGGTCGTCCCGTCAGATAGTTATCAATCGCTATGACTGCATATCCTTTTTTTAAAAGGTTCTCGCAAAGATGAGAAGAAATGAATCCGGCACCGCCTGCAACGATTACGTGTTTCATACCTGGGTATTTAACACGCGTCGATAGATCCGGTCCATATTTTCACCCAGTTTTTGCTCCGAATTTTGAGTCAAAATCGCCTCCTGGGTTTGGGCTGAGGGTGCGTCGAGCTTCCCATGAGCCACGGCGTTTAAAGCATTGACCCATCCATCGCGATCAAGTGGTTTAACCCACTTGATTTCGGTTTCACTTAAGGCCGCGAGCCCCTCGCGATGAGCGGGTATATCGGATACAAGCACCGGAATTCCCATAGTAGCCGCCTCTACGGGAGGTAACCCAAATCCTTCGTACAGTGACGGGCTCACCAGTGCGCACGAACCGGCCAAAATCGCCAAAGTGTCCTCTACGCTCACTCCTCCCGTGACTTCAACTATACCTTCTGCCCCGGAGTTACTGGTTTCGGTAAGATTTCGCAGTTTGCGAACCTCATCCATTCGGGGACCCACTAGCGCTAATTCAAATCCCCTTCCTCCATGGTTTCTAAAATACCGATAGCTCTCAATGAGTTTTAATATGTTTTTATGTGGCTTTGGGTTTGCAAAACAAAAAAAATATTTCTTTTTATCCAACGCAAAAGGCCGTATAGCCTCTTCGATATTTTTATCTGAGGGTACTGCGATTCGTTTGATGGCGTTTGGCACTACCTCAATTTTATTTGGATCGATTTTTAACCACTGACATAAGTCTTTTTTTGAAAACTCTGACACTGTCAATAATGCTTCTGCTTTTCGAGCAAATTTTTTCAGAATTAACCCATAGTAAATTTTTTCGCGTATTCCGCCAAACTGAAGATGATTTAAGTCATGAACAGTAACTACCCATGGACATGGGCAATGGATCAGACTCGAAAAACTGGGAGAATGATAAAGTTTGAAATGCCCTTTCTTTAAAATTTTTGGAATTTCAAATTGCTCTCCCACTGAGAGAAAGCGGCTTTGAGCTCGAATCGTTTGAAACCCGTCGAAAATCTGCGGAGGAAATCCGTCTGAAACTAAAAATACCGGCTCATACTCAAGGGGCGCCTTTTCTTGGAGGACGCGAAGACCCTGAGCCATCCTTGCAACATATTGATAGATTCCGTGGGGGCGTCCTAGCACCATCCGTGCGTCGATCAAGACTTTAATCTGCATTGACTCCCCGCTGAGAAGTCAAGAGTGCCCAGCCCAATATCCACATCATTTGGTGCTCGACCTTTCCTTCCCAAAAGTTAAGCTGGGTTAGGCCGTTGATATGAAACACAACCCACGCACTCACTATTCCACTTGAAAACAAACTCATTCGGCTACTGATTGAAATCGCAAAGGTAATCCATAAAATCCAAGTTAAAAAACCTAAAAGTCCACACCCGGCTAAAATTTCTAAAAAATTATTATGCGCGTGACCTACAAAATGGGGCTTGCCAGGATTTTTTAATTCTAAATAAGCTTCGGACAGACCTTCGTTTTTTCGCATGCCGACGCCTGTAAGCGGGCGGCTTTTAAAAAAATCCAAATTTGCACTCCATAGCTGCAGCCGGGTGTCTACCCCAAGCGAATCATGGATTCTATTATTAATCGACGGAATCTGCGTTGCGGTAAGCGCGGCAATTAAGATTAAAATTGTGGCGCCCCCAGCCCATTTTTTTGGATAACTCAGCCAACACCAGATCAAAATCCCCGGAACCATCGCTACCCATAGGGCCCGCGAATAAGTTAAAAATAGGGTTGCCCCCCCAAAAAGAACTAAAGTTCTTAACGTATTTTTAGAAAATCCTAGGCGATCTTTTTTACGTAAAAGATCGAGCGCAGCGAAAAAAGGAAAAATCCAAATGCTAGCCACGGAGAGATGATGACCCAAAAAAAGAGTCGCGTGATAACGGCTGTCATTGCCTGGAATTCTCTGAGGACGTGGCCAGCCCACAAAATGTTGCACAATCCCTACAAAAGAAAGTATCCCAAATGCAATAAACCATGCTCGCAAGGCGGTCTTTCGCTCTTGGGGTGAAATGGATTTCAAGGCCAGTGCAATTACGATGGGCCACAGAAAATACCAACTTTTAGAAAAATCGGAAATAAAAGAAACTTGGGGTTTAACGCCATTGATTCCGATTGGAAAAAAAGCGGCACCCACCAGGCTCAGTACACATGCGGTCAAAAATAAAGCCGAGATCCGGATGTACTTTTTAAACTCTGGGGTACTTATCAAGTTTTTTGCGTGATTACGAAAGCTGGAGTCCGAAAACCAAAGATAAAACACCGAACCGCCAAGCAAGGCCGCCCCGAGACTCATCGGCGCCATCGCAACGAGAGTCGAAACTCCATAAAGTGCGGTTACAATGCCTAACCATTTTCTCTCTCTAGGCCGACTCATTGTATCCCTTTCTCAAGAGTTCCCGCTGAAGTGCGGCGGCGCTTACTAAATCTCATTTCTCTCACTGGTTGTCTATTAGGACTCGAGGTTGCCAAGGGGCTTCTGCTAGCGGGAACTCCTGAAAAATGTATCCAAGATTCCGGGTCTAGAGAGAGAAAAATCATAACGAGTGGGATCGTGAGGATCAAATCTCTTTAAACTCTCTGTTACCTCTACGGCGGCCTTCCATCCTAGAGATTTTCGAGAGGTAAGCCCAAGCTTTTGACTCATGCGCCCCGTATGTGTATCAAGGGGTATAATTAGTTGTTCTGTTTTTAACCACCGCCCTTTGGGAATGGTGTGGGCTAAAATTCCCGATTCACTCCAAAGCCCTGGGTCAATATCGTCTTTTCTTCCCATCCATCTCAAAAACATACACCACCGCTTGCAACAGCTCCCCTCTGCTGGGGAAGTCAAAAGATACGAAAATGAACCTAAAGATTCGCCCTTTTTAGCCCAGGCTCTCCAATCTTGAATCAAAAGGGCAAGCGCAGTGCTGATGTTCTTATCTTGGGGCGTCAAATGGACGCTAAAATGTGCCCCCAAAGATCGATACTTACTCCAGCTTTGCTCTAAAAGTTGAAGCAACTGAAATAAGTCAGCCCCATTATTAAAGCGATGCACAAAGCCATCGAAGGCCCGGCTGGCCGCTTGAGCTCTGTTCTTAGCGCCTAGCTCACGAACATAGCAAGACGGCGAGCTAGAATGCTTTACCATTCGTGAGATGAGATCCTGCACCGATTTGCGGATCTGGCGAACATTTCCATATGCCAAAAGAGCCGCGACCAAAGCCACTGCTTCCTGATCCCAGGGATCGCTAAAGCGATATACAAATTCAAGCGGATCTGACGAAAGAAACTCCTCGCGGTGATATTGGCCACGCAAGTCATCTAATACTCTCTTTAAACGGAGAGAGTCCTGAAATTTAAGGGCACTGGATGTTCTTTTATGCTTCAAAATTTTTTTATTCATATTGCACCGCGCATTGATGATCAATGATTGTCAAGGCAGGCATACATTCGTTATGAAGATGGAGATGACCTGTCAACGTTTTAGAACGCTTGCTTCAAGCTTAACGACGGCTCTCATCTTATTTGGGATGTTAGGCCAGTCTATTTTGCCACGAGCCATCGCTGAAGAAACCCTACCTTCGTCTCCCCGTTCGTTCATGCAAAAGCCGAAATTAGATCCTTTTGTGTGCCAGCGTTATTTTGTTTATCGAAAAAAGAAGCTATTTTGTGATTCAAATCTCGGAATGGATGCTGAGAAATTAAGGCCGATCATCATGAGCTCAACTGATGCAATCTCAGAGCTCGACCTTTATCAAAAAAATCGTCGGTATTTAAAACAAACTGCATACGTAGGAACCATTGGCCTGGTATTTGGCATTTTGAGTTACATTCTCGTAAGTAAAAATCAACCTATTCTCAGAGGAGGTTTAGCTGCTTCGGGATTGGGCCTTGCTGGAGGAAGCCTGATCTATGGCTTCAGTCTGGGGCAAACCAACGAGTCTCATCTAGGCAATGCAGTGAGAATTCATAACGACCTCAATCCTAAAGACCAAATCGAGCTTCAGTTCAGCACGGGGATTCTCTTTTGATGACGGGGACCACGGATGCCTAAACGAACGGATATTAAGAAAATTTTGCTGATCGGAAGTGGCCCAATCGTGATCGGTCAAGGTTGCGAATTTGACTATTCGGGTACTCAAGCTCTCAAAGCATTGCGCGAGGAGGGCTATCATGTGGTTCTCATCAATTCGAATCCGGCCACAATAATGACGGATCCGGAACTTTCTGAACGCGTTTATGTAGAACCGCTCACACCTGAATTTTTAGAACGCGTCATTGAAAAAGAAAGGCCAGATGCCCTTCTTCCCACCATGGGAGGCCAGACGGCCCTTAATCTTGCAATGGCCCTTCACAAAAATGGCGTCCTCAAAAAATATCATGTTGAAATGCTAGGAGCTACTCCCGAAGCGATTCACAAAGCTGAAGACCGTGAAACCTTTAAATCCACGATGAACTCCATTGGCATCGATAGCGCGAAAAGTACGGTCGCCAGAAGTATTGAGGACGGAAAACGGGTAATTCAGGAGCTTGGACTCCCGCTCATTTTGAGACCATCTTTTACACTCGGTGGCGAAGGAGGAGGGATTGCTTACTCTCAAGAACAGTTTCTCACTCAACTCGAACGCGCGCTATTTCTTTCTCCCACTCATGATGTCCTCGTCGAAGAGAGTCTTTTAGGGTGGAAGGAATTTGAACTCGAAGTAGTGCGTGATCGAAAAGACAATGTCATCATCGTTTGTTCCATCGAAAATTTTGATCCGATGGGGGTCCATACAGGCGACAGCATTACAGTAGCTCCCGCTCAGACTTTGACGGACCGCGAGTATCAAAATCTAAGAGACCAATCGATCAGAATCATCCGAGCGATCGGAGTAGAAACAGGTGGATCAAATATTCAGTTTGCGGTCCATCCCGAAACGGGTCGTGTCATCGTCATTGAAATGAATCCACGGGTTTCGCGATCAAGTGCGCTCGCATCCAAGGCCACCGGATTTCCAATTGCTAAAGTCGCAGCGAAGCTTGCAGTCGGTTATACTTTAGACGAACTCACCAATGACATCACTGGAACGACTCCCTGTAGTTTTGAGCCCAGTCTGGATTATGTAGTTACTAAAATTCCGCGTTTTGATTTCGAGAAATTTAGGCCAACCGAGCCTATTTTGGGAACACAAATGAAATCCGTTGGCGAGGTTATGGCCATGGGAAGAACCTTCGAAGAATCCCTTGGCAAAGCTCTCGCAGGTCTTGAGACGGATGCTGCTTGGTTTTTACCTATCGCAAATCAAAAAAATATTCCTGAGCCACCCGCTGTTTACTCTAGCGGACCACGTTGGGATCTCATCGAACGACCGCACCCAAAACGGATTTATGCCATCGCTGATGCCATTCGACTATGAGTCTCGTACAAAGAAATTTCAAAAA
>CAYJBA010000149.1:0-6787 GCA_964367865.1 uncultured Bacteriovoracaceae bacterium
ACGCCGACCACCTAGATCTACACTCTTTCCCTCCACGACGCTCTTCCGATCTGATTTTGAATCCGTTGCAGAAGATGCTGCGGCTTCGGGAGTCGGCTCAAATACGGGCGGCTTTTTTGAGGCGCTCGAACATCCAGTAATGAGAACCCAGCTCAGGACAGCGAAAATTCTTGTTTTCATCATATAAAGATAGGATAAGTTGACCTCAACGTTTCAGCAAGAATTTCGTCACGAAAGTGGGCAGGAAAATGAGTACTGAATCCAAGATAAATAACGCATCGGTTCATTCTGTATTTCGAAGGATTAGAGTCAAGAAAGCGGACTCTGCCTTTGTCTATTCAGTTTTAGAATCCCACGATGGAGTCGCCAGTTATTCGACTCTGGACTTTCATGTAGGTGACCTCTACCGTGATTTAGAGCTGAGAATTCCTCCCACATCGATGGAGGAGCTCGATGAGATCTTAACGAGCCTAGGAGATCTAGTTTATGAAATCGACGAAAACGGTGAAAGCATCAAAAAAGTCTGAAACAAAAGCTGAAAAGAGTACATCTAAACGATCTCTCTCTCTTTTAAGTCAAGAACTCAAGAATTTCGGTCTTGACTCCATTGATATCGAAAAAATTCTTAAAACAGCTTTGGCGCGGGGCGGAGCCCTTGCCGAATTATTTTTCGAAGAGACCCGTTCGAGCCGGGTAATCATCGAATCAGGCAAAATCGACAAAATTATTGATGGGATCGACCGAGGGGTTGGAATGCGAGTGATCTTCGATCATCGCATCGTTTACGGGTATACCACAGATTTAGTTCAGGATTCACTATTGGAGCTTGCAAAGACTTTAGCTGCCGCCGTGGTCGCGGAAAAATCTCCAAAAGGAGGATTTAAAAAAGTAGTCGAGTGGGTTAAGGCACGGCAGCCCGCTAAAGAAATATTAGAATATAAAGTGAAAAAATCTCCCCGCGACATCGACCTTTCAAAAAAAATAGAATTAGCTCTGCGCGCGGAGAAAGCAGCTCGAGCTGAGCTTTCCGACGCCAGACAAGTAACCTCAGTTGTCTTGGATTCTTTGAGAAAAATATTGGTGATTAATAGCGATGGTTTGATTTCTCCGGATTCAAAAACCTATCTTCAAGCCTATGTCGAAGTCGTCGGAGAAAAAAACGGTCGAGTGGAGACGAGCTACGAAAGCGATGGAGGATATGTTGGACTTGAGTTTTTCGATGAAACGACGCCCGAGTCCATCGGCCAAGAGGCCGCGCGTCGAGTTAAAGTTCTGCTCCATGCTAAACCAGCTCCCGCTGGAACCATGGCCGTTGTGATTTCTTCCGAAGCGGGTGGAACCATGATTCACGAAGCGGTAGGTCACGGACTCGAAGCGGATCTAGCATGTAATGGGTTATCTGTTTACCAAGGAAAGATTGGAAAGTCAGTTGCGTCTTCACTCATCACGGTGCTGGATGACGGAACCATGCCCAAGAAACGTGGGAGCTACGCATTTGATGACGAGGGCACTGCAGCTCAGAAAAACGTGCTTATCGAAAACGGAGTACTCAAAGGTTATATGGTGGATCGACTTTCGGCTATGAAATTTGATCTCATGGCCACGGGCAATGGCCGTCGCGAATCTTTTAGGCATAAACCGATTGTACGGATGACGAATACTTATATTGCTCCAGGAAAACATAATCCAGACGAAATTTTAAAGAGCACCGCACAGGGTGTTTTTGTCAAAGCGATGGGCGGGGGACAGGTTAATACTGTGACCGGCGATTTTGTTTTCGCAGTGACCGAAGGGTATCTCATTGAGAACGGAAAGCTGGGTGCTCCGATACGGGGAGCGACCCTAGTTGGAAACGGGCCCAAAGTTTTATCCATTGTGGATCGGGTTGGAAATGACTTGGGATTTTCAACTGGTACCTGTGGCAAAGACGGGCAAGGGGCGCCAGTGACGGATGCGCAGCCGACGCTTAGGATTCCGGAACTCACGGTCGGAGGAGAAGTGCCGATGGGGACATATTGGAAGTCGTAAAAAGTTCGGGCATCTGGCAGCGGGCACTCAGGCAGGCCGGCAAGCGGGGCCCGGTATCGGGGTCAGTTTCAATTTCAGGTTCAGTTTTTACAACTGAAAATTTCGTCGACTTTTTTCTCACCGAACGTTTGCGCGATTTGGTCGCGAATAGAGGTGAGGCGGTACGAAACTGAAATTCCAGAAAAATACTGCCCGTAAATGATGCCAGCAGTTGAAACAGCGATAGCGACATTTACTCCAACGAGTTTTCCCTCTTGGTCAATTGTCATAGAGCCGCTGCTACCCGGGTAAGTGTCCATATCACTTCTAAATTGGGAGGGTTTGTCGTAGTAGGCGTCTAATCGCGCGATTTCAGCGGCGGACATATTTCGTGATTTGACCCAAGCGCTTTCGGAGCTGCCTTGGGTGATTTTTCCGAAGCTGATGTATTCGGATTGACCATTGGAGCCCAAGCCCTCGGCGCGAATATTTTTACCCGGATATCCCACGGCCCAAACAGCCTCGCCCTTTAATACTTCCGTCCAGCGGGGCGAGACACAGGGTACGTTTTTAAGCAGCGAATATTTTAAAATCGCGAAATCATCCTGATTACGAACAAACTCATCGATTTGTTCAGGTGAATACTGAGATACATGGGCGTCGTCAAACGCAGTAAAGCCTTTGCCGACTAAAATAATATCGGGGTCCTGCACCCCAAGCTCCGAAATGGCGAGTGTGCAGGGATTTTTCATCGGAGACTGTGCGGTCACTCTAAAAATTTCGTAATAGGGATTTGAGTTCTGCGTCCACTCTGCAAATCCATTTTTGATCATGCACTCTTTAATGCAGTGGCCAGCGGTTAGCACGTACCCATCAGATGAGATCAAGGCTGCAGAGCAGTTGCCATGGCCATTGACTATGCGAACCGAAGCACGAATCGCGTTGGGCAGTTTTTGGGGGGTATGGTCCTGAGATAAATTGGACGGAAAATAATAACCTTCGTCCGCAAAGGCCTCACCGAAATTTGAGGCACACAGAAGAAGAGCGGCGCAGCAGGTAAGTCTAAAATTCAATTTCATCCGTTATACCTGCGGGGTTAAATACCGCGATAGACGCGTAGTGTCAAATGAGCAGAATTTCATAAATTTCTTTAGATGAGCTCGGGTCCAAGATTCGGTCTAATGGTCTGAAATAATTAACTAAATATAATTATCTCAGAACTGGATTGCCCCGGATTTTGCATATGAGCCGTCAGAGGTTTTATGGCACTTTGGGTATTTTTTTTTATTTTGGTCGGGTGCTCGTTTCGATTTTGGGTTATCGAATTTAATCGAATTTGCGCGGCCTTCGGCCTTGTCCAGAAGAGCGACGAAGTGAGAAATGTGATCAATCTTCTGGAGGAGTTTCAAGGCCTTTTAGAAAGTGGCGTCGTTCCGTCGCCCGAAAGCTGGTCTTTACTCAAGACTCTCCCGTCTCCGTGGGGACCACTCCTCTCGCAGTCGATCGAAGAACTGAGACAAGCCGGGGCTCAAGTGCTTCCCACTTTAAGAAGATTTAAAAACCTGGCTGTTGACCAGCGCGAGTCACTTAAAAAAGCAAAGGCTCGAGCAGCGCAATCGCTTGCACAGGCATTGATTTGTTTTGGATTGGTTCCAGTTTTTGGAAGTCTGCTTTATGCACTTTTGCCAGGACTTGAAAAAAATTTTTCGGTTTGGCTCATGGCTTGCGTCCTGAGCGCCTCAGTTTCAGGACTTGGAGCTATATGGATGATCAAACAATCCGAATGGGCACGCTGGGGAGGTTTACCCTACTCTAAGCGAAACTCCGTACTCACCGCTCAAATTGGGGGGGAGCGGTTAATTGCGCTGTTACGAGGAGGAGAGCCCGCGGATCTTGCTTGGGTCAAAGCGATTCAGTGGATTGAAAACCATTCGTCGGAACTTGCGAGTGAATGGGGGCATTCAGTCTGGTCGACTGAAACAGTGACAAAAAAGCATAGCGATTTTCCTGTCTGTCTCATCGAAGCAGGTCGGGATCTCAAACATTCAGTTTGGGTGAGTGTCATGGAAGGTCGTTCCTGTTTAGAGCGAATCGAATCCGCTATTTTTTCGCTTTCTTCAGGCTGGACTGCACAGGTCGAACGCGAGATCGCACTCCTTGCAACTCGAAGCCTCAAGCCACTTTTCTTTACGGTGGCACCCTCACTCTTGGGTCTTATGGCGTTTGGACTTTGGTTGAGCTGGAAAGAGCAGGGAGGTTTTGGGGTATGAAATTTTTTGAACGTTCAATATTGTTATGGGCGTTTTTCAGCCTATTGTTTACGTTGATTTTGGGAGGGAGGCCGATTGAGTTTCCGGCAGGTGGGAGGTTTTTGATGCAGGATTTAACCAAAAGGAGGGGGCCACCTTAGTTGAGATAGTCTCTTACTATCTTAATACACCTTCCGGGTGGAATCGTAGTATTGAAAATCGATCCCAGATCTTTCATCCGGGCAATTAACTTTTTGGCATCTGTGAGGCCAGGTGTTTCGGCACCCTGCTGCCTTGCGAGGTTTACGATCGCTCTTTGAACTTCGGGTTTTTTGGCCTGAGATTTTTCTAAAACGAATGAAAGAGTGTGCGCGAGTTCAGGGGTGGCGTTTTTCATTGCATCTACAAGCGCAAACCCGATTCTTGAGTCGGTAGGTTGAAGGGTTCCCGAAAGCTCTGCGGCTGCAGTGACGACTTTTGAGTCATTGCTTTTAAGACCTTTTAAGAGTTCCTCGGTGACCCATAGGCTGTTCCGTTTAGGAGAAGTCGCCGCGATGATGTGATTGATCCAATTTAAAAAATCAATTCCTAGTGGTTTTAACCCGCTTCGGACCAATGCTATTAAAATATTTTCCTGATTGAGGTGCCCCATTTTTGCTTGGTCTAATAGGCAAGGGTAAATGTGTTCGCGTTCCTTTACCTTTTCTAATCCTGTTATTAATTTAAAGATTTGTTCGTCTTGTAATGGTCCGAGATGATTGAGGTAGTGCCTTAAATCTTTTTTTACTAAATAATCACCCGATTCCAGTATTTCCTCTACGAGGCGAGATTTTTCTTTTTCTAGTAATTGAGCAACTTCGGAACCGTACGGCTTATTTTTTACTAATTCCATGGTTGCTAATTCGCGTAAATGAGTCTCGCCACTATTTGCAACTTGCAGCAGCGCTTGATCTACAAACGGGTACCGGGTATCTAGTTCTCCCAAGACGCCAATTGCTGCTGTCCTGATCGAGGTATCTCCATCAGGTGATGGAATGCTTATAGTGCGTGCCAGCTCTTTAATCGCTTTGAGTTGTTCGGGATGACCTTGCTTTAGGATTGCCTTCAAGTGATGAAAGTAGCCCAGATCTGAGCTAGATTGTACGAGTTTCAATAGATCTATTGGGCTAACCTTTTTTGATTCAAATATCGCATCTAAAATTGACTTTGCATTTAACTGTCTTGGGCTATTGATTTTATTTTTTTTGATTTCCCCAAGGACATCCGCAAATAATCCAGATCGTTTTCGAACTTCCAAATTGGGGTGATGGATGAATGTATTTTCAAGATACCGATGTTGTTTTTCGTTTCCAACTAGTTGATTAAAAATTCTAAGAGTGGACTCCCGATTCGCTGGACTAAGGGCGTCTGGAGAGATGATTTGCCCTCGGTCTAATGAAAGCGCACTCATTTCGCTTGCAGTCAGTTCTATACCTGCATTTTTTGCAGCTTCATGGAGTTTTTCGCCGAACTCCTTAACTCGCAGTTCGGCGGCGTTTTGACTAGCTACGAGTATTTCGCCTGATTTGGAGTATTTAAGGAGATGTTCAGCAATCCCAGGTCGCGCAGCTTGGATAATTTTTTTAAAAACATCGGTTGTAATTAATTTATCTGTATCCGCACGTACACTCTGTACGGCCGCATCGAGATCCTTAAAAGTCATGTGATCCAGATTATATAAAAGCTCGTCCTCAAGAGATTCTACGTGGGTTCTGAATTCAAGCCTATTCTGACTTATTAATCTAACAGGAGACCATTTCGTGGACACGTCAAATCCATAGTTTCCAATTCCTTCAGATGCGATCAAGTCCTCAGTTCCTTGCGCGACCGAGCGAATCGCAATGCGACGACTCAATTCTTGTGCAAGAGGTCCAAGGGTTTTATCTTGAGGCAGTCCGGGAATGCTCACGTGATAGTGGAGCGTGGTATCGTTTAAAATAAAATGGGCGTTTTTCGGAACCGTGTCACTCGGGTCTTGAATCGCGGTTTTAACGTGACTCACCAAATCGGGGCGGCGAATATGACTCCAAATTCCGACTCTTTTGGAAAATGATTCTAAATCTTTGTAAAAATCTGAAACTTGCGAATAAGGCTTTAAATCCGTGAATTCGAGCGCGTCGCGATCGTTATGAAATTCGATTCCATTTTTAAAAAAAGTTTCTAAATGAATTTTGGCGTTGGACTCAGGTTTTAATTTAATATTTTTTGGGTTTACTATCATCAGTGATGCGCGTTTACGTCGCGAAAGAAGATTGGGATCAACCCAGTTTTGTTTTGTCTTCATTGGGAGCTTGTTCCAATTGTCATTGAGTTTTGCCCACGAGTAAGTGATTAAGGATTTTTCCTCGAGTGAAGGG
This sequence comes from uncultured Bacteriovoracaceae bacterium, assembly GCA_964367865.1. Lineage (GTDB taxonomy): Bacteria > Bdellovibrionota > UBA1018 > UBA1018 > UBA1018 > CAYJBA01. The sequence continues at coordinate 6,653 of CAYJBA010000149.1, forward strand.
ATCTGCTCAGTTTGATTTTTGGTGGGCTGAATAATGAGTGACTTGCTCGCCGGGTCCGGTGTTCGAATCGGATTTCCATTAGCGTCTAAAATTGCAGTACCCGAAATAATTCGGGGTCCATCCGATCGACTCAGT
>CAYJBA010000150.1:0-6779 GCA_964367865.1 uncultured Bacteriovoracaceae bacterium
CGCGCCCCCCGACATCTACCCTCATTCCCTACACGACGCTCTTCCGATCTAAGCGAGCCATCCTGGCTGACGGCAATTCCTGTTTTTGGAAAATCATACTCTGAAAGCAATCGAATTAAATCGATCGCCATTCCACGCGGATCTTCTTCGGGTATTCCTAATCCGCGTTGCCGAGTCGGAATAATCTTACCGCTGCGAAACATGCCCTTTGCATCGAGATCAATTTCAAGAACGAGTCCGATCGAGTTAAATCCCAGCAGATTAAAAGTACCGTATGTCGCAAAATTACCCATCGAATAGGCAATCAGGTGGCCCTTATAAAGCTCCATAGCGCGAGTCACGTGGGGGCCATGGCCCAGCACAAGATCAGCCCCGGCATCGATCATAGCATGAGCAAATTTGACGACGTTTCCACGGTCCTCGCCATAAAAAATTTCGTTTTTCATAGGAATCCTAAGCGCATCAAAGCCTTCGGCTCCTCCGTGAAACGAGACTATGACTAGATTGTTTTTTTTCTTAAGATCTTGAATAAATTTTCGAGCTTCTTTGAGATCATTGAGGTTATTGACGTGAGTAGCGGTATGAAAAGCAGCGAGTGCTATTTTCTTTTTCTTATGCTCAAAGACTCCAAATGTTCCGGGTGCTCCCGACCAAGCAATTCCTAGTCCGTCCATCGTTTTTTGTGATTCCATCATGCAAAAATCGCCAAAATCTCCAATGTGATTGTTAGCCAGCGAGACCATATTAAATCCAGCATCTTTGATAAAAGATGCGTATTGAGTTGGGGTTCGAAAGGCATAGCAATTAGCGTCGGGTTTACATTTATCAGTTTTTCCTCCGTCACAAAAAGTGCCTTCTAAATTAGCAAACTGGATTTCCGCGCCCTGAAGAGTTGCTTTTACCTTTTCAAAAGGCAAATGAGTGTCAGGCGGCAAACCCTTTGCGTTCGGAAAGTCAGACCCCAGCATGACATCTCCCACAGCGTGAATTCGCAAAAATGGTCTTTTCTTTTTCTTTTTTCCAAAATGCGGTGGGTAGCGGTTTCTGATGTGTCGCGCTTCGGTAATAATTCTAAAATGATTGTCGAGTTTTGAGTACGCCCATGCCAATCCATCAAATTTCGGATTTAAATTTCTAAGGGTGTTCCAATAAACAAGCGCATCTCCCCAGTTCCAGAGTGCAAGTTGTGCCCAACCCATTTCATAAAGACAGCGCTGGTGGTTTGAGGCAACGGAGAGACATTCTGAAAACTCTGCAACAGCAAGGGGCCCGTTTTTTTTTCCCAGGGCTTGGACGCCTTTTTTATAGTGAAATTCTGCTTGGTTTTTGGCATTCAGGGTCGGAGCCGTAGCGCAGCTAACTGAATAAACAGATATTCCGATCAAAAAGAGAACGCTTCTCACGCTCGCCAGTCTAACGCGAACACCTAGTGCTGACGAGGTCTATCACCACGGCCGCCGCTTCGGCCACCACCGTGACCACCACCGCCTGGAGGACGCTCACCGCCTCCGGTTCGTGGAGGCAATCCCCCTTCTGGCATAGGGAGAAGTGCTTTGCGAGAGAGTCTTACTTTTCCAGCGCGATCGACTTCTATGACCTTCACTTCGACTTCATCGCCTTCTTTCATGTAATCGAGCACGTTATTGACTCGCTCATGAGCGATTTCCGAAACGTGAAGGAGTCCATCTTGGTTCGGAAGAACTCCGATAAACGCACCGAAATCTACAACCTTTTTAACAACGCCCTTGTAGGTTTTTCCGACTTCAACTTCGGCAATGATTCCCTTGATGATGTTGATCGCTTTTTGCGAGGCTGCGCCGTCAGCGGATGCAATTTTGATCGTACCATCATCGCTGATGTCGATCTTGCATCCCGTTTGAGCAACGATGTCTTTTACTACTTTTCCGCCGGATCCAATCACTTCGCGGATCTTGTCAGTTGGCACAGTGATCGTAGTAATGCGAGGAGCGTGCTTTGACATTTCAGCGCGGGGATGGGTAATCGCCTTAGCCATTTCGCCCAAGATATGCAAACGGCCTTCTTGAGCTTGCTTCAGAGCAGTTCGCATGATGTTTTCATCCACGCCTTCGATTTTGATGTCCATCTGAATGCCGGTGATTCCGTCTTTGGTTCCAGCGACTTTGAAATCCATATCGCCGAGATGGTCTTCGTCTCCTAAAATGTCTGAAAGGACGGAAACTCGGTTTCCTTCTTTAATGAGACCCATCGCAATACCGGCTACCGGTTTCGGATAGGGGGCTCCAGCATCCATGAGCGCCATGGAGGTGCTGCAAACGGAGCCCATCGAAGAAGAACCGTTACTTTCTAAGGTTTCGCATACGATGCGAACCGTGTACGGAAAGCTTTCGTAAGCGGGCATCATCGCTTTGATCGATCTCTCAGCCAAAGCGCCATGGCCGATTTCGCGACGGCTCCTGCCGCCTAAACGACCGGTTTCGCCGACGCTGTAGGGCGGAAAATTATAATGAAGCATAAATTTGCGCATAGAGTTCTGGTACATCGTATCAACGATCTGTTCGTCATCGGAAGTACCCAGAGTCACAGTGGCAAGAATTTGAGTTTCGCCTCGAGTAAACAACGCGCTTCCATGAGTGCGAGGAAGGAGTCCGACTTCGCAGGCAATGGGGCGAATCGTTTTCGTGTCACGTCCATCAATACGGACGCCGTCGCTCAAAATCATCTCGCGCATAAGGTTGTACTGGAGGAGATCAAAAGCGGCACCAACGTCTTTTTCTAGTTTTGCAGCAGCCTTTTCGTCCGCGTCTTTGAGACTTGCAGGAACGAGAGTTTCAAGGGCCGCGGCGCGAGCTTCATCGACCAAGTTATAACGAGCGTGCTTTTCCTTCGTGCGAAGCGCCTTTTTCAGAGCGTCTTTAGACTGGGTTTCGACTTTGCTCGTAATGGATTTTTCAATTGCAGCTGCTGTGAATTCGCGTTTAGGTTTTCCGGCAAGTTTGCGTAAATCATCTACCACAGCGCAAATCTTTTTAATTTCGCCATGACCTTTGATGATCGCGTCTAAAATTTCGGTTTCTGGAATTTCTCGCGCGCCGCCTTCGATCATCATGATCGCATTTTTGGTGCCGGTGATAAAGATTTCCATGTCTGTGGCCCAGGTATCAACCTGATCCCAAGTTGGGTTGACGACATATTCGCCGCCGATGCGGCCCATGCGAACCGCAGCCGTTGGGCCGTTAAAGGGAATGTCAGAGATATGGAGCGCAGCGCTTGCGCCAACGCTTGCAGCAACGTCTACGTCTGCTTCTTTATCTACTGAAAGAATCGTCGCAACAACCTGGGTGTCGCAGAGGTAGCCTTCGGGAAATAGTGGACGAATGGGGCGGTCAATTAATCGCGCCGAAAGCGTCGCCTCTTGAGTGGGGGCTCCTTCGCGCTTATGAAAGCTTCCCGGGATTTTTCCGGAAGCATAAAATTTTTCAGCAAACTCGACAGTCAGTGGAAAAAATCCTTGGCCGGGTTTGGGTTCTTTTGCAGAACACGCAGTGACAAGAACGCGCGTGTCGCCGTAGCTCACGAGAACCGCGCCATCAGCTTGTCTCGCTAATTTTCCAGTTTCGATCGAAAGTGTTTTGCCACCGACTTCACACGATACACGATGAATCATTTTTATTTCTCCTATGAATTTTGCCACTGGGATTGAGTCCGAGTCTATCAGGACTGTGCGGTCTACTGCCTAGCGTTCCCAGTTTGATTTTAATTAGCGCTTAAAAAGTGAGATCCGATCTTACTTTCTGAGTTCGAGCGAAGTAATCAACTGCGTGTAGCGCTTTTGGTCAGTTCTTCTTAGGTAAGTAAGAAGGCGACGGCGCTGACCGACCATGACTAACAACCCCTGTCGAGAGTGATTGTCTTTCTTATGAGTGCCAAAGTGTCCGGTAAGATCGTTGATTCTATGAGTTAAGAGAGCTACTTGAACTTCAGGTGAACCCGTATCACCCGTTCCACGAGCGAATTTCTTAACGACTTCTGCTTTTTTTGTTTTAACTTCTGTCTTTCCTGCCATGTGGTTTTATGCCTCGAAGGCATCCTTTTGATTTTTTATGTTGATTCTATTAGTTGAATCTATTGGTTAATTGTCTATTTATTTCGGTTCGGAACTTACACGAGGCAGTCAGGAGTGTAAAGGATGAATTCTTAGTTCATTTTGTACCCGCTTTAACCAATTGGGCCTAAGAATTCTTTCAGTTTAGAAATGACTTTAGCCTCAATTTGACGCGCGCGCTCTCTAGTCAGACCATATTGGTCAGCTACTTCCTGAAGTGTTTTAGGTTCGTCATTAAGAAGGCGATCCTGAAGGATTTTTAGCTCTTTTTCGTTGAGCTTCTTTTTAAATTCGGGAAGCCTTTTCTTGAGCAAGGCGATGAGCTCATTCCAAACCATCTGGGTTTCAGCGCCCAAATCTTGAGAAACCATAAATTCGCCGTGGGTCGGAGAATTGTCATCGGAGGAATCAATTGGAGTATCAAACGAAAGCTCCGCGCCCTTTCCCGAAAGTCTTTGCTCCATTTCTAAAACGTCTTTTTCTCGAACATGGAGTTTATCGGCCAGCAGCTTCGGTCCAGCGATAATACCTTGTGCCTCAAGACGGTCCTTTTCGCGCATCAGGTGGTAAAATAATTTTTTCTGGGCCTGAGTGGTACCGATTTTTACGAGTCTGAAATTATCAAGCATGTATTTCAGGATATAAGATCTGATCCACCACGAAGCATAGTAGCCCAAGCGTGCGCCCTTCGTAGGATCAAACTTAGAAACCGCTTTCATGAGGCCGATATTTCCCTCTTGAATTAAATCCAGGAGGTTCGTGTAGTAGGTTTTATATTCCATTGCGATTTTGACGACGAGCCTGAGATTGGCCGATACAAGAGTCTTGGCAGCCGCTAAATCCCCATCGCGATGGAGTTTCATCGCAAGTTCGATTTCTTCTTCGGCCGAGAGAAGCGGATAGCGCCTGACTTCTTCTAAGTACCTTCGTAATGGGTCGGTTGCCGACAAAGCCCTGGCTACGGACTCTTCAATGATCGGAGAAAGGGGGGCAGAAGGCAGAGTAGATGAGATTTCGTCCTCGGTTGGCTCCTGATCTTCTAGGTCTTCATCCCCTTTGGTCAATGATTCGGTGTCGCTATCCTCGGCCGGTAAAACCTCCGGGGTGTGAATTTTCGGTTTTCGGGGTGTAGAAGGGGGCTTTTTTGCCATGCCTTCATCCTATAACTGTTTTTAAAGGAAATTCCCATAGGAGACGAGCCAGTCTATAATAGTAACCATGGAATCGAATGCTGCGACATTCACCATTAGTGGGGTAGACGTAAGCCCAGGAGAAACCCGTGAGATCTATTTAAAGGTCTCTGAGAGCTATTTATCTAAGGCTATTCAGATTCCAGTCACCGTGATTCGCGGCCCGACGCCTGGGCCAATCGGTTTTGTGATGGCAGCTGTTCATGGTGACGAAATTAACGGCTCGGATATCGTTCGCAGGCTTATTTTTGACATTGACCATGAAAAACTCTCCGGGACGTTGATTGCGATTCCGGTGGTTAATATTCCGGGATTTCTCATCCAGTCCCGCTACCTACCTTACCACCGGGATCTTAATCGATTTTTTCCAGGGAAAAAAAATGGAAACAACGCGGAGCGAATAGCACATCGCCTATTTAAAGAAGTGGTTCTCAAATGCGATTTTGGAATCGATCTTCACACTGCGGCACACGGTAGGCTCAATCTTCCACATGTCAGGGGAGACATGACTCACCCACGAGTGAGAAATCTCTCGCGCGCATTTGGGGCAACTGTTTTGGTGAGTCAGGCGGGTTTGCGTGGATCATTGAGAAGGGAGGCTACAGAAGCCGGAGTCCCCACGATTTTATTCGAAGCGGGTGAGACTGGACGATTTTCACCTAAAGTTTCAGTGGCGGGGTTAAAAGGGGTACTGAACGTACTTTCTGAAATGGGAATGTGGCCCACTCATGAGCAAACTAAGCCCCCGTTTCAAGTGATCGTTAAAGGTAGCGAATGGATGCGAGCTGAAAAAGGCGGGATTCTTGACCTAGCGGTCGGACCGGGGGATTTGATTTATAAAGACGACTTAATTGGCTCTATTCTCAATCCCTTTGGAAAAACCGTGAACTCTATACGCAGTCCGCAGACCGGAATCGTCATTGGTGTGACTACTGCGCCACTCACAGTTCCTGGGACTGGGATTATTCATATCGCGAAATTGAAAAAGACCTTAGCCAGGGTTGAGCGTTCACTTAAACGCCATGGTAAAAAGAAAAATAAGAAAAAAAAATCCAAGATGAGGCTTGAACGCTTATGAGGAATTTTGGCGAACTTGCCACATTTTTTTTCATGGTGTTTGCCATTTCGGGGTGCAGCAGTATGACAGGTCCTGCACTCAAGCATGAGACTGGCGAATCTCTCGGACAGGGTCGTTACCGGTTTTCTGCGCGTTTGGAAACAAGCAGACTTTACAGCTTGCCCACGTCTGGAGCAACAAGCTCAGGAGTTTCTCAGCCTAATAAGGTTTTTCAGGGGAGTGTGCTTGGAATACAGGGATCGTATGGAGTTGCACCCCCAATGGATATTTCGCTGGCCACTTTTTTTTCGATCGCAGGTGGGGGATGGAGAATTTCTACTAAATATCAAATACTGACTGGCGGCCCTTTTGCCGTGGCGGTCATGCTTGGATATGGCGCTTATTCAGGATCTGGAACCTCGCTCTATTCAGCCGCGACAAACTCGGT
>CAYJBA010000151.1:0-6739 GCA_964367865.1 uncultured Bacteriovoracaceae bacterium
CGTTTAATTCGTCCCAATCGTTTTCTTCCAGGAAAAACAAACCGATGAATGAGCTTCAACTTTTTCAGGCCGATACGCCAAAAGGAATCCGCGTCGATCGTTCTTGATATTTCATTTTCACTTCCAAAATCTCTTTTGAGCAAATGGGGGCTGACTATTTCGTCAAATGTATTAATGAATGCATTATAATGATAGTTACCGGACTTGATCAAATCAGAATAAGCTCGAGTCACTATTTTATTAGTCAGCTGAGTATCTCTGAACATTCGCACTATTTCCAAAAAGTTAGAAAAATCTTTCATAAGAGGCAAGTAGTGGATCATGGGTTTTAGAATACCGGAGTATTCTCCTTCAAAAAGAATCTGGCAGGTGCGTGTGCTAGCTGCTTCAAAATGTCTGGGGCTAATAGTCCGATAATGGACTGTATTTTCTCTTGAATCGATGAGGTCAGGGTTAGTACTGCGAAGTTCATCATAGGTAATGGACCTTGAGTGTCTCTTTTTTAAATGTGAATAAAGTTCAAATACCTGGCCGTCTAAATCGAAAAGTGAAACGCCAGATTCCACTCCTAATACAGCTTTTGTGTTTCCCAGGAAACGGTACCAAGTCTCCCCGTATAGGCGACGATCTTCTCTTGTGTGAAGATCAAGCTTAAGATCATTGATATTATTTCTCTTTGCTTCATTTAAAAACTGGTCAGCGATTTCAGTCTTTTCAAGTGCAGCTTTTCCCATGTAGGGTTCGAGTGCGCGTCCTCGATAGGCTATATCGATATTTCTCTTTTCAAGAGGTACTGAGTACTTTGTCCCAAGTTGGATCATGGTATCGCTGACAAATCCTGGAACTACGCTGAGTAATGTTTTTGCCCGAGTATTGGGACGATAAACTGTTTCAAGATCAGGTGATGAAAGACAGGAGTACACACACTGAATCCCAAATTCATTTATAAAATTAAAACGTTTCTGACAGAAACGGTACTCATCCTGAAAAAAGGCGATTTTATAGGACGCACTATGAGACTTCAGCAGCTCTAAAAACTGACTGTCAAATGGATACTCATTAGAACCAAAGAGTGAATAATGGAGTACAATGACGTTAAACTCATATTTTGAAAGATTTTTTGGAAAACCAGCTTTTACATTCAGGCTCCACACTTTGTGCCTGGAGTGATCTTCAAATGAAGAAACGTGCTCAAGAATGGTGTTTGCGTCTTTCCATACTAAAGGAAAATCATAAAGCAGAAGTATGCCGTTCGCCGAGGTCTTCACGCTGTATGCTTTCTCAGCTTCATACGTAAAAATCTTCCGCCCATCGAATCGATAAATACAAACCACTCAGAAACGATATCTAAAAGTCGAATACCAACTAATACAAGCCGATCGAAAAACGCACTGTTCCTAGGCGCCATTTTAAGCCTCGTAAGTACAGTGGTTACAAAACTGCAATAGGAGTATTTTCCAGTTGCGACAATATCTAGGTAGGCTTGATCGGCAATTCGGAGCAATGTGTGTGTGTCTTTAATGATGGACAGGACATCCCTTAAATTACTCAAATCCCTTTTTACTTCAATGTAATGCCGTCCCGGAACTAACACCCCGCTGTACTCCCCCTCGGTCAAAATCTGACAGGTCCTTGTCAGGGCTGCTTCGAGATTTCTTGGGCTAAGCGCTCTGAGTTTCAAATTACCATCTAATCCTGGAAAGCACTCGCGCTCTACTTGCTCAAAAGAAACTCCCGGATTTTGTTCGAGAAAAAATTTAGTTGAAGTGAATATGGATCCATCCCGATCTAGAAGACTGGCTCCGCTCTCGACTCCTAGGACAGTTTTACATCGGAGCAAAAACTGATACCAATCCTCGCCGAAAAAACTATTTTCAAATTTAATATTGGTCTTCAGCCCCAGTGTGTCTGCGAGCTTTTTTACTTTCTCCGGGATCCAGATTTTATCCATCGAAAATCTGCCCCAATATGGGGCCGTGATTGCGCGGTATCCAATGTCAATTTCTCTATCCGTAGCGTCGGCGCCTTTTGGTCCCCACTTGGCAACGAGATCCTCGTTGAGGTAGGCCGTCAAAATCCTCGAAAACTGAACGCCTTCATTGGGGAGAGTGCCGTAGATCTTTGGCCACTCTGATTCGGGAGCGACCGAGAACACATGAGTCACTTTGCCCTTACGAATAAACTCAGAGAGCAAATCTGTGTAGCTGCATTCGTCTTGGGGAAAGCACGCCTTTGGGCAAGGTAATGCGGCCAATTTCTCGGCAATCGGAATAAGCCGGCGCTTAAACGCTTCGGGATTAAAGCGAACGTTCATTAATGGATAGGAGTAAAAGACCGCGTCAAATTTAACCTTGAAGATCCACGAAGGCAGGTTCCAAACAAATAAATTGAGATAGTAAATCTTGGCCGCCGAGAACTTTCTAAATCCGTAGATCGAATCCAATAGGGATTGCCGCGCGGGATACGTCGTATGAAAATTCAGAAAGAGAATTTTCAGTCCTTTGCCGGGGAGTTCTTTCACTAATTCCTCACGCCTTTTTTAGAATATCGACAATTCTTTTCGTGGCTTTGCCGCCGCCATAAAGATGATCCGGGATTGAAGTGGGGGATGGTTTGGATTCGATAATGGCTTGAGTGATTGAAGGAGAATGGTTAGGTGCCACAACTCGGTTCCAACCCAGTTCAACTAACTCGACCCACTCGGTTTCATCCCTGAGAGTGACGCAAGGGACTCTGAAAAAGAAGGCTTCTTTCTGAACGCCTCCCGAGTCCGTCGCGATCACGCGCGCATTTTTTTCGAGCAAAAGCATGTCGAGATAGCCGACCGGGTCGATAACTTGAATCTTGGATGAGAGGGTGAGACCCGTTTTGTGCAATGTTGCTCGCGTTCGGGGATGAAGGGGTAGAACGACTTTGATTTTCTGGGCTACTTCTTCAAAGGCCCGAAGAATCGTTTCTAGGCGTTTGGGGTCATCTGTATTTTCGGCCCGATGAATCGTGGCTAGGACATAGTTCTTTGGCTCGAGGTGAAGTTCTTTTAGGATGTTTTTCTTGGCGTGAGCTTTTTCAGAAAAAAGGAGAGTTCCGTCATACATGACGTCGCCTACGAAATGGGTTTTGTCCTTCGCAATGCCTTCATGAGCCAGGTTTTTTACAGACGCTTCTGTTGGGCAAAAAAGCCACGACGACAAATGATCGGTTAATACGCGGTTAATCTCTTCTGGCATCTTTCTGTTAAACGACCTTAGTCCCGCTTCAACGTGCGCAATCGGGATATGAAGCTTTGAAGCGGCAAGCGCTCCCGCCAAAGTAGAATTGGTATCTCCATAGACCATGAGGACATCGGGTTTTTCAGAAAGAATTAGAGTTTCAATTCCTTCGAGCATCTTTGCAGTCATCGCGCCGTGTTGGCCTGAGCCTACATTGAGATGATGCTTGGGTTTAGGGATGTCGAGTTCTTCAAAAAAGATGTCAGACATATTGGAATCATAATGCTGTCCGGTATGGACAAGAATTTCTGAAATTCCGCCTGAGGCCCGCAATAGATTTGAAACGGCGGCCGCCTTAATGAATTGAGGACGTGCGCCTATGACTGTCAGGATTTTCATTCACCGCTAAAGTAATGAAATAGTGGGGCAGGAGTCCAGTGATTTGTCATATGAATGGAGAGGGTTCGCCACTTATTACGCATTGAATCAATTTGGCGTGGTTTTTAGACTTTGAGTGGTATAGTCTGAAAAAGACCTTCTGCTGCGGCTTTTAATCCAAAAAAAGCAATTCGCAAATTTCGATTCTTTACTGCTTTCAAGAGGCTATAAACCACCATCCAGAGAAAAAAGAACGGAAGCAATATGGTAGGCGAGTGTCTCCTGAAAAGTCGCATCCCATTTTTTACAAAATAGGAGTTATGACGGGCCTTATCATGAACCCGCGCCCCCCCCATCGGTGCCATGAGGTGTTCGAGCTCCGCAGTCGGGTCAAAAATGATTTTACCGCCCTTTTTTGCCACTCGGAGGCAGACATCAGGCTCAAAAAAATAACTGTTCCCATCAAACCCTAGATCAAAACCTCCCGCTTCAATCAGATTTTTTCTTCTAAAAGACATATTACAGCCAATGGCGGTATCAACCGCCTGGCGTTTTATTCCATTAAAATTCGCAGTCACTTGGCCAGTAAAACGGTTATAGCGTCCAATGATTTTAATCTGTTCAGGGATCAAATCTCCTCGTGCTTGTTCAACTCTCCCAGCCACTCCAACAATTTCTTGGTCTCTATAATTTTGAGCGTGATTCTTAATAAGATTGGGTGAGGGGATCACGTCATCATCTATAAATAAAATAATATCCCCCGTAGCTTGTTTTAGGCCGAGGTTCATATTCAGTACAACTCCTGGACGGACGGAGTGAATATGAAGCACCCATTTAAGTGGAGTAAGTTTTGTTTTAAGGTCCTCATCCACTACCGGATTTTGATCCACGATAATAAGCTGGTCTGGAAGGCGAGATTGTTTCAATAAACCATCGATTGTATCGAGGAGTTCTTTTTTGCGGCCCAAGGTGGGGATGAGGACACTGATCGTCTCGCCCATAGAGTTTATTTGTAATTCCGTGTATGCATGAATACAACCATTATGGGTATTTCGCGAACGAAAGTTGACGTTGTAATCATTGGTGCGGGCGTTGTGGGCCTTGCTGTGGCTGAGGCATTGAGTCGCACCCATCCCGGTCAGTCCATTGTTGTATTGGAGCGACACTCAAAGTTCGGGCAAGAGGCCTCCTCGCATAATAGCGAAGTCATTCACGCGGGGATTTATTACAACGGTCTGCCTATAAAACAGCGGACCTGTATTCGGGGTCGTGAACTCCTCTATGACTTTTGCAGGAAATGGAATATCCCTCATCGGATTTGTGGCAAATTGATTGTTACGTCTGCTCCTGAACAGATTAAAACGATCGAAACCCTTGCAGTCCGTGCCAAAGACCTAGGTGTTCCAATGGAAAGGCTTTCTGCGAGCGAGACCCAGAAAAAATTGGGACATCCGACCATTGGAGAAGCGCTTTGGTCGTCCACATCTGGCATTGTTGATACCCATGATTTTATGAACCGTTTAGAGGCATTGGCGACGAACCAGGGCGTATTGTTAATGTATTCGCACGTGGTAAAAAGATGTTCTGTCGAAGATTTAGGTGGGGTTTTAATAGAAGCTGTCGATTCGTCCGGTAAGGCACTTTTGATTGAAGCTCAGAGTCTAATCAACGCCGCTGGTCTAGGCTCTGACCGCATAGCAAAGCAACTCAATCCAGATTGGAATGTAGAAATCAGACCCTGTCGAGGCAGATATTTTTCATTATCGGCCAAATGGAGCGGTAAATTTTCGTTTCTTTGTTATCCAGTACCTGATCCTAAAGGTGGACTCGGAATTCACCTTACGGTCGATATGGGCGGAAAATGTAAACTTGGTCCGGATGTAGATTGGGATTCAGGGCGCGGTATCCGTGCGGATGACTCATTACTCTATCGCTTTGGCGGAGTTGATGAAAAGAGGTCTAATAATTTTTATGAAGCGGGAAGTAAATATCTCCATGGTCTAAGGATCGAGGATTTGATTCCCGATTATATTGGTGTTCGCCCTAAACTTTTTGAAAATGGTGACCTGATTAAAGATTTTATGATCCGAAAAGGCGAAAGCGGACGAGATATTCATTTATTGGGTATTGAGTCTCCGGGCGTTACGTCGGCCTTAGCATTAGCGGAAGAAATTTGCGCAATTTAATAACGCAATTAACTCCAGTTCAAAGTCCTATTTCTAGCCTAATCGATCGAAATCCAACTTAGTTTTTTTTTCAGGCCCCCTAAATCCCCGGCCCAATCCTTGCTCGTCCCCTATGCACATGAACGAGGTTCGCCGAGGCTGAAGTTCTGGCCTCAGCGAACCTGCATTTAATTTTCTTGACCCAGTGTGCGGTATGGCGTACAATACGAAACAAGGCCCTGTTTTCAGGACTCCTGAATTTAACGAGTGGCTTTCAGATCAGCAATTTAGAATTCAAGGCCAAATAGAATCGAGATTAGATTTAATAACCCTGGGTCACCTAGGAAATCATAAACGATTCGACGGTTTAGTAGAGCTGAGATGGTTAAGCGGTTTACGGATTTATGGTCTTTTTTGGTTTTCATCCACATTTGTTGTTTTAATCGGAGGATCAAAGCATGCGCAAAGCCGCGATATTGCGAAGGCAAAAAAAATCAGAACGGAAATACTTAACGGAGCACGTACCCTTTAGCAGTCCACGGTTAAAGAATCCAAAGCTGGTTTCTGAAACACTCCTCGAATGCATCAAGACGGGCGATCTGGATACTTTTCGTGAAGTATTGGTTGCTCACTTGATGACGGTGAACAAAATGGCAGTCGCAAAAAAAGCTGGTATAGGTCGCCGAACGCTCTATGACCTCATGGATCTCAATAAGAAGTTTAATCCTGAGTTGGCTACAATCTCGGCTGTGATTCGAGCATTAGCCGCTTAGGCTGATTTTCGGGCAAATGGTCCGGTTTCCAAATTCGCTATCCACGCTAACCCCTCTAAATCCCAGCCCCAGTCCTTGCTCCTCCCCTTTGCACATGAACGAGGTTCGCCGAGCCTGAAGTTCGGGCTTCAGCGGATCTGTGCTAACAAAATAAATTCAAATTATTGACATAGGTCATAAAATGACCTATTATTTATGGATCCTCAATGGGCTG
>CAYJBA010000152.1:0-6729 GCA_964367865.1 uncultured Bacteriovoracaceae bacterium
TCGTAGGAAACCCCGCCATAATCATCGCGCCCCCCCACCCCAGATGACGATTGCCTCAACGCCGTATCTGTGGGCGGCATCACTGACCCGCTTGTTGTTTTGCACAAAAGAGTCCGGATTGCCGCAACTACATGTGCCCGAGTTTCATCTGGGTTTTCGAACGCGTCTAATGCCCAAAGTACTCTTTTGATCCCTTGATTCTTTGCCATAAATCCTTCTTTCTAAAAATCGACTATTTTATTTACTGACTGCCCATTGAGCGAGCGAACGTGTATCAGAGCTCTACTTAAATCGCGGACTTCTACTTTGACTTTCGCCCGAAAAGTTCTTGGAATCGAGCGACAATTGGGATCCTGCCGGATGTCCACGATCGGAAGGACTTCAAACACGTTAATTGCGTTATGAAGTACTTTAAGTTCCTTTAAGTTCATGCACTCGTTTCCAAGAGTCCCGTCCACCACGATATAGGGACCATCGCCTAAATGTTCCGCACGAGCATCCGAAACAACTGCGTAAACGAAATCATCCGGACCTGAATTGGATGCTTTAGCGATTTTGATCTTTCCCATAGATTTTGCGCGCCCACCCTGATCTAAAGCGAAGATTTCACTTGTACTTGCCTCAAGTACTCCCAGCTCAATCGTTTGAGAATAGGGGACGAGGACCTGCAAACACCATCCTCCTGGATAATAATAAACCTGGTTTTCAATTATGATTTTATTTCTCGAAAAATCCACCCGAGATTTGGGCGGTGCCACCTTATAACAGCTATTCATAAATACGCCGCTCACGACAACTTGGGCGTGATCATTATTATCAAACCCGGGCGGGATAAAGATCTCATCCGGAATGAGGTTTACGACTTCGGGAATTTGATGATCCGCGAATCCCGCGATCGGTGCGAAACAAAGAAAAATCATGAGCAGAAATTTTAAACCAAACCTGTTTCGAGATATAAATTGTGTCGATGGCATAACAAATCTCCAAAATTTGAAAACTGAAACCTAAAAACCATAAATCTTGTATCAGCACTTCTTATGCCATAATCCTTTGGAAATTGAGAAGCTTAAGGACAGCAGTAGGATCTTATTTCTCGCTCTTCATGACCTTTTTACCCGCACGTGGGACAAATTGGCTTCTAGGAATTGGAAATCCGGAATAATGAGGCTTTAAGTGCGTCTAATTCAGCATAGAGCGACGCCGTTCTGGCCTAAATCGTGCTCTAGCTATCTATAAAAGAAGTTAATTTAAACAACTGATCAGCTGGAGGGTAATTTTATGAAACAAATGCCAAAGATCGATAAGTTTATGACTCCCATGCCACATACCATCGGTATGGATATCCCCATTAAAAAAGCTCTCGAAATAATGAGAGAGCATGGAATTCGTCACCTGCCAGTTCAAGAAGGCGGAAAGTTAGTCGGAGTTTTAACAGATCGTGACATAAAACTTGCTGCATCGTTTCAAGGAGCTTCTGAGCTTATCGTAGAAGATGTAATGACCCCTGATCCATTTACTACCCATCCCGAAGCGTCTCTCGATTACGTCGTCAGCCAAATGGCTGAACATAAGTACGGATGCGCTGTCGTTCAACAGGAGAACAAAAAAATAGTGGGGATTTTTACAGCGACAGACGGAATGAGAGTTTTCGCAGAAATTTTGACAAAGAACTACCAACCCACCTTTTAAAGGTTTAGATTATGGATGTATCAACTTAATAAAAGGGGAATCCAGAATGAAGCCCAGAGTCCATCGTCGTGGCCATGCGTTAATCCATTTGTTTGCAGTGGGATTCCTTGGATTGGCGTTAGCACCTCAAACTTTTTCTAAAGAAAAAGACTCGGGCGCCAAGTGGAAAATAAAGATGAGGGAGCTCGAGACAGCCCTAATCGAAATTACAGTGGATACGAGTAGCGATCAAAAGTTCAATTCTCCAAAATATTTTTCTATAATTGAATCTGCCTCAAAAAAACTTGCTAGTCTCGCGCATGATTTAGTTCAAAAAGAAACAACGCCGCCCGATGCCGACCCTAGCCTTTCGATGTTCGGGGCACTGTTTGCGTCTGAAACTCAACGTGCCTACAAAGAACTGAAACGGGGCAATCGACCTTATGCCCGAAGTATATTGAGATCAGTTTCCGGCTACTGTTTTGCCTGTCACACTCGAAATTCGACTGGCCCCAATTTTACAGCCGGAGCCTTTGACAAGGCCGCAGAGTCTTTAAATACTCTTGAAAAAGCTCAACTCTGGGCAGCTACGCGCCAGTTTGATAAGGCGCTCGATGGCTTCGAATCCATCATTGCAGATTCAGGCATGGCCAAGACCCGTTTACTGGACTGGGAGTCCTCCGTTCGACAAGGACTTGCAATCGCGGTTCGTGTTAAAAATGACCCGGAACGCGCAATGAGGATTGTAGATCGAGTGATTGCAGCTCCCACTGCGCCTTATTTCTTAAAAGAACACGCAGTCCAGTGGAAACAGTCGATCCAAGTTTGGAAAGAAGAACACCCGAGGCGACCAACGACTGAAGAGGGGCTTCATGCAGAAATAGGCCGCCTCATCGCTCAAGCGCAGTCCATGCAAAAATTTCCAGCCGATAAAGCTGCGGATATTATCTATTTGCGTGCCTCCTCGGTGATTCACGAGCTGCTTCAAGCTTATCCGGCTGGAAAACATTCGACAGAAGCTTTTTTGATGGCCGGAATTACTTACGAAGCATTGAGAGATCTCAATATTTTAGACTTACATGAGTTTTATTATGAAGCATGTATTCGAAGAGCGCCTCAAACAGAAATCTCCCGAAACTGCTTTCACCGTTACGAAGAAACGATGTACGAAGGGTTTACAGGGAGCGGCGGAACGTCCTTACCGGACGATGTAAAAGCAAAGCTTGCCGAGTTGGATAAGCTCTCAAAAACGAATACGCAGAAACCGAATTAATTAGACTACTCTTTGGTATATTCGCTTTCAGTTTCAGTCTCGGTCTCAGGGCTTGTATCGGCTTTGGATAAGTTCTCCTGCTCCCGATCTAGATCCTCATCCGTTGCGCTCTCAAGGACAAAGCCATATTCGCGTTCTTTTCGATAGAGAGTTCTTCGATTGATCCCTAAAATCTGTGCAGCCTTATCCTTCCGACCGCCGGTCTTTTCCATCACGTATCGAATGTATTTCTCCTCTAATTGATTCATAGTTGGAAACGCTCCCGTAGCCGAAGCAAAAAATTGATCCGGGCTCGTCGAGTCCGAAGTGGGTAGATCGTTCTCGTCAATCAGGGTTCCAGTGGCCAGAACAACCGACCGCTCAACCATATTTTCAAGTTCGCGGACGTTTCCTTCCCATCTCATCCCAACCAGTTTGTTGATGGCTCTCTTTGTAAAACCTTTTACGCCCGAAGCGTTTGCTGCGGCGTATTTTCTCAAAAAATGTTCGGCAAGAAGGGGAATATCTTCTTTACGTTCGCGCAAAGACGGAATCACAATCGGAATAACGCTCAATCGATAATACAAATCCTCTCTAAAACGACCCTCTTTAATCGCAACTTTTAAATCCTTGTGAGTAGCCGCTATCAGTCGCACATCCACATCCCGGGTTGCATTATCGCCCACCGCACGGACTTTCCATTCTTGAATCACGCGCAATAGTTTTGATTGCAAGCCTACATTCATATCCCCGATTTCATCCAAAAACAGGGTTCCACCCTCGGCTTCTTCAAAAAGGCCCCGCTTTCTCTGAATTGCTCCCGTAAAGGATCCTTTAGCGTGACCAAAGAGCTCCGATTCAAGTAGAGTTTCAGGAATAGCCGTACAATTAATAGCAATAAAAGGCTTACCGGCTCGGGGCCCTGATTCGTGAATGGCGCGCGCGATGACTTCCTTACCGCTACCACTTTCTCCGGTGATCAAGACGTTTGCCTTCGCATTGGAAACTCGCCCGATCAAATCAAAAACAGCTTTCATGGCTGGGCTTTTTCCGATGACATTGCCCATACCCCAGGATTTTTTAACTTCCTGACGTAGCGCGAAATTATCGCGCTCAAGCCGTCGGTGTTCGATCGCCCTTTGAACATGGACACTGATTTCTGCGAGTTTAAAGGGCTTAACGATATAGTGAAAAGCGCCTCGGCGCATTGCTTCGATTGCAGTCTCAATGCTTCCAAATGCGGTTATGAGCATCACTGGAGTCTCAGGACGGACCGCCTTGATTCTAGTGGTCAGCTCGAGGCCATCCATTTGTGGCATCTTAATGTCTGAAAGAATGACGTCGATATCTCCTTCGCGACGATCGGGACTTAGGCTTCCGCCTGGACTCAAGGCCTGGAGAGCTTCTGTAGCCAACGGAAATGCGACGACTTGGTACCCTTCGCTAATGAGAAAATCCTCCAGAAGGATCCTCATCTCACGGTCATCGTCCACGACAGCAATTCTGCCTTTTGAATCCTTCATAGAATCTACCCTCTCTCCGCGCTAACATTTCTAAATAAATTTACGATGAGACAAAAAGTCACATCACGGGGAATTTTGCCCTAATTTGTTCTGCTAAAACCTAATTTCCGCCACATAACGATATATAGAGCATTTCATGTGCCAAGACAGTTAAAAAGTCCCATCGAAATGCAATTATGACTCACCTTGGACAAGTGGAGCTTTTCTTCTTTTTCGTAAGCCAAAACTAGATCTCTGCTCCAGTGGCTGATTTCGACGAAAAATGTGTCCCTTTTTACCCACTGGCATATTGAATGCTTTAGAAATGCAGTGTAAGAAAAAGAGATTAAGTTAAAACCGAAACCCATAAGGAGGCGATATGAATTTCTCAAGGAAGTGGATTGTGAGCTTTGGAATGTTAGCGGCATTGTCACCCGTAACGTCTTTTGCTCGCGGAGCAGAAATAGTCGAGATTCCGGTTGAAGCTGCTTTTGCTCCGGCTCAGGGGTTTGACGACAACGATAATATTCAAATCGTACTCCACGGCTGGCTACCAAACGCCTGCTATACTGTTGGCGATTACAAGATTGAAACTGACTCCACCGCGAAGACGATGAAGATTCATCAGTTTGCTATGAGGAAAACGGATGCGATGTGCGCTGAAGAAACCTCAATGCCTGAACATTTAAAAATGGCGATTCCGTTTACTACTGAAATCTCTTTAGGCCAACTTTCTGCTGGTGACTACAAATTTGGATACCAAGAGCCATCAGGCGATTTTGGATTCAGAGATATCAATGTAGGGGTTTCGCCCGTGCCATCGATTGATGCCATGCCTTATGCAGCAGTGACGAACGCGGTTATTCCGGATGTCGTGAGTGCTTTGGATGATCTCGTCGTTACGGTTTCTGGAGTGCTCAATTCGAGCTGTACAGAACTCGACGACAAGGTCGAATTTAGGAAATTAAAGGATGTTTTTATCGTATTACCCGTGATCAAGGTCAAACCCGGTGTTCTTTGTGCGCAAGTGATCCGTCCGTTTGAAAAGACCCTGAACTTAGGTAAGACCGCTCCTGGACATTACCTGATCCATGTCCGTAGCATGGCTGGAAAAGCTGTAAATCGAGTCATTGAAGTTTGGCGCTAATACTTTGTTTCGGAGCAGTCTCCTCAATTAGAAGAGACCTGAAACAAACAGCGCGAAAAAAATGATTCGATCACAGGAGGGGTGCTAGAAATGGCATCCCTCCTTTTTTTGCTTATGAAAAAACCCAATTTTATAAAAAAACCTAAACCAAAAAAGCAGATTCCATTTTCATTTGTTTTAGATGCCCTGGAGCGGGTCATCACTGAAATAAAACCCATGTTCGGCTGTTATGCTATTTATGTGGGACCCAAAATTGCCTTGATTCTGCGCGATCGCGAAGATAACCCGCAAGACAATGGGGTTTGGCTCGCAACCAGTGCAGAGCATCACTCCAGTCTCGCCAACGAATTTTCCTCAATGCGATCTATTGAAATATTTGGCCCGGGGCCTACAAGCTGGCAGGTACTCCCGGCAAACAGCCATGATTTTGAAGAGGCAGTCGACCGAGCATGTCAGCTCGTCCTACGGGGAGACCAACGAATTGGTAAAGTTCCAAAACCTAAGAAGATTAAAAAACCTAAAATTTCAGGCCAAACCCTAAAGAAAAGTAAATCCCGCTCAGATTAAATTCAGCGGGAGTGTAATCAACATCGGTAGCCAAGAGATAAATAGGTACTGCCGTCAATTTCACCAATCTGTAGCCGATATTCGTCGAAAGTAATAGTTTTTCACCTAGGCTCCAGCGAAAGGGTAAAAACGCCCCCATCGAAACTGCGGTAATCCCTGATGTCGAAACAGTTCCGTGAGTGGTATCGGTAGTTCCTGCTGTCCAAACTCCGTATCCTGCAAAGGCCCCAAACCCAACATAATGGTTTTTGCCTTGGAGAAATTTAGCCGCTAACTCAAGAGAAAGACCCATTTCAGACGCAGTGTAACTGGCCGTCGCATTGGGAGACATCACGAATGACTTTGTTGCCTGAGAAAAGTTAAATGAGACCCCGCCCATAAGACTGGACCCCAAGCTCTGCTCATAGGAGAGTGATAGTCCTTCGGCCATGATCGAAGCCGCGGGAATTCCCAGCGCCGTATTTAAAGCACCGGGGCTACCCATATTGAGGCGAGCATCTAAAATGAGGGCCCGTTTCTTATTTGAAAACGCGTCTGTCGCTCCCCGCGAATTACTCGCAGCAGACTCTTTGTGCTGGTTAGAGCCCTGATTT
>CAYJBA010000153.1:0-6696 GCA_964367865.1 uncultured Bacteriovoracaceae bacterium
TTTTTCCAAATATGATTGAAATTTCATTCCTAAAATCCTCTTTTCACTAAAATATTTACGAAAAACAGACCCACGAACGATTTTTTTTTCTGAGTGACTCAATTTGAGTATTTTTTTTTGAATTAGGACCGAAAAATAGAAAATTTCGAACTCAGTTTCAAGATTTCTAATTCAAATGCTAAAAAAGAGCAGAAATTTATAAGTGAGAGTTGTACCCATCTGCAAAAAATTTTTTGAGCGTTTTCACCTTAATATGCATTCAATAATCACATGATCCTAAAATCCTTAGAGAATCCTCAAATCCCAAATAGCGTCTTAAGGGAAATTGTAAATATAACTATTTGAATTTATTCGTTTATATTATTATCAAAATCTTGACAATTTTAGTACAAATTAAAGGTATAATTTGAAGATAGGTATCGCACTTTTAAGGAATCAGCTGGCCGTATGTTGATAAGATTCCGAACACAAGTAGAGCTCAACGGCGAGTCAGTTAGAGGGTAGGTAGGTCATGACTTTGCACGTTTTACATTCGTCACGATCTCTTTTTACAGCATTCGCGCGCGGTTCTTTCGCGCTTGCAGTTGCACTCATAGCCTCTGCTTGTGATTCCTCAAGTGTAGTCTCTGTTTCAGTATCTGATTTAGGTTCTAATTCTTTACACTCCGACCCAGTAAGTCCTCCCTCCATTATTGCTGGCGCTGATGATGTGTCATTTTCCGGTGCTGCCGGAGGATCATCTGCGCCAGCGGCCACCAACCCTGTTATTTCGGTTTCAGACTCCGAAAACGAGCTTTCAATTGATTCGGCTCAAGCTGGGGATCAGAACACTGAACTCAAGATTTCAGTCACTGACCATCCGGCGCAAGGTTTAGACGCACTTTATATAGGCCTCAATCACATCGAACTTCGAAATCGTAATACCGGCGAACTTTTTAGCCTTTCAGTCCCCCACGCAGAATTTAATCTTCTTGCCCTAAGAGATGGACTTTCAAGGGCACTTGGGAGTGTATCTCTCCCTGCGGCTACCTATCATCACGTTACATTCTTTGTAGATAGCGTAGCTGTTGTAATAGCCGGTAAGAGAGTTCAGCTAAGCATATCCAGTGAAATTCAAAGAGATGGAATTCGTTTATTTGGAAATCTTGTGATTCCAGCGTCCGGAAGCGCCAACCTTACAATTGATTTCGATGCTTCGCGAATGCTCGTTTGGCTTAAGGGCGGACCCGTATTTAGACCCGCTGCAAGATTGAGACAGCTAAAATTTGATCCCTCAGGAATTCATTTTGAAGAAACCTCTGACGGAAAGATGAAGCTCATAGGTCCTAAAAAAACGGTAAGGGCAAAAGCTTGGCTGCAACTCACTGACACGCAGGGCGGCAAAAAACTAAAAAGAGCGCGGCAGGATGGGTCCTTTGAGTTTTCTGGCTTAAATCGTGTGTTTGGATCCTATCAGCTAGCGCTCTTAGCAAAGAGGGGCGAGGACCATTTTAAAGGACATGAAGGTCACGGCCATCCCGAAGAGTTTATAAACAGTGACAGCGAAGACGGCGGCGACGACGACAACGACAATGACCGCCACCACCACCACCACGTAAAACGTTGGATTCGATTAGCATGGATGGATCTCGTTTATGACTTTGCGGTTGATGCGCGCTATCCAAATGTTCATGCCTCACAATTGGATCATCTCTTTAAAGCTTCTTACCAGTCCGTAAATGGAAATTCTTCTCATTTCTTGGCACTTTTTTCATCGGACGCGTTTAGGTTTTTAGCCGGGAAGTACCTCTTGGCGCTCGGCAACGCGCTTCCTTCTGGTTTTGTGTTTCCCAATTTGGAAACTCCCTATGCCTTTGCTCTTGAAGGTCCAGAATTTGAATTGCCAGGTTACGCAGTTCAGAGAAGTGCGAACGGATATTTTTCTGGCGGACCAAATGGAGCTGGATGTTCAGATGCTCGAATTGTATTCGAAGGGTCAGCCCCAAATAATAACTATGCCTCGCTCGATGTTGATGCGGCGCTCAGTAAGATGAACTTAGCGCATATTCCATTTTCAGGACTTTTAGCCGAATACGAAGTCGCTTGCCGCAATCGTGATTTAAGCGAGGTGAGCTGCTCCAATCTGAACTCTTATTCGCAACCCGCAAATGCTCATTTAGCCAATGAACCATTGATGAACTTGGCTTCAATCCTCAATAGTCCACGAGGCGGATTGCTAGTCGCTCAATTAGGTTGTTCACGTTCGCAGGCGCCCGCACTTGGAGCGGTTTCCAATTCAACGTTTCCTTCTTTGCAGCCGGGTTGCTGGTATGGCTGCGCGAACGAGCCAAATTCGACTTATGTATCGAATTCGTCACTTCTAGCTGTGGGCGCAAGTTCAGGACTTCTGGGCGATGGGTCATCGATTCTCTCTATGGATCAATTGGCGCTGGTTGCTGATCAAAATTCGATTCATCCTTTGAGCCTAGCCTTGAGCTGGATTGCAGATCATGCGGATTCGAAAGTTCATGGCGTTCAAGATCGAAATGCGCCGTCGCTTTTTAATATTTTACCGGTTAATGGGTTTGTGACCGATCAGCCCTTGGTTCAAGTGAGTGCAAGTTCATTGGATCGATCAATCGTGAGCGCAAGAGTAAATGGTGCTGTTGCTGAAATTTCCGTAGCGGGAGATGGGTCGATGTTAATCGGCCAGTTTCAGGCTGCACTTGCCCACGGAGTAAATAACATCGTAATTGAGGCAATGGATTCGACCGGCAATATTGGGTCAGCATCCATTCAGGTAATCGCCAATCTCCTCCCTCCAGAGCCGTCGCCTACGCCATCGCCCACTCCATCTGCGAGTCCAACACCAGACCCTACTCCGACAGTGAGCCCGACGCCAGATCCTGCTCCTTCTCCCACGCCGACTCCCACTCAAACTGTAGTGCCAGGAGTGGACCCACTTTGTTCAAATGGAACGTTTGTTCCTAAGGCGATTGTGGTTGGATTATCGATTAATCAGGTTGATACGACGCCCTTTGATACCGTATTTAATGGCCTCACCGGTATTGGATTCGCTCCAGTTTTGTACACGGACGCGCAAATGGCATCAGGGCAACCCATTTTAGATGGAATTACGGTATTAGTTATTTCGCGAAAAATTACGCTCGGGCCCGTGGATGAAAACTACCTAGCAGGTGTTAGAGCTTTTGTTGCAGCTGGTGGCAGCTTAATTGGCGAATATGACGGAGCCGCGTTGTTCTTTAGTAACTTTATAGGTGCCACGCCTCCCATTATATTAAATCTCACGCCACCGCTAAGTATCTTCTCGGGAGACATTATAGGAGGCGGATCTTTGCTTCCAGTAGCGTTTTCAGGATCTTTAGTTTCTGACCCCAATGACCCGCTTATGGCAGGCGTTCCACCGAATATTCCCAGCCCCTCCGCACGCAAGGCATTTGCATTGAGTAACTACAACACGAATTGGGTTCACGTTTCAGCTACCTTTAACTCGGGCGGATCAGGTGGGATTCCCTTAGGAAGTAATTATCCAGCAGTTCTTTCGGCTCAATGCGGAAGTGGCCGTACTGCGATGTTCATGATGGATTACTTTAGCATTTTGGGCACGGCACCTGTTGCACAGATTGTTCAAAACGCGTTTCATTGGGTTACAGGTAATTAGACAGCAGGCTTAAGAATACTGCTTTTTATTTCGAAATCGGGTGCAGAACCCAGCCGCGATGATCAGAAAAAACAAATCACCTATGATGGCGAGGGGAGAGGTTGGCGAATTATTTTTGTCCTCGCTTTTTTTATTCGGAGAACTATTAATAGAGCCGCAGAAAAGGCCGCCTTTAAGATTTAGATCTGAAATACTTTTTTGGGAATAGTTAATGGACAATCCCGTCATGCAGGGCGAACCCGAAGACGTGACGCTAATTGTAGCTTTAAACCGGATATATAAATAATTGGCCAACTGAGAAAAACTAGCTGGAGCAACTCCAGCAGAAAAATTAACTCCGTCATTAGAGCCCTCAAACAAAAGTGACAATGTTCCGTTTGTTCCGCATCCAGAAGATGACGTGTCAGAAGTGGTCGTTACCGAGTCCAAAATCCAGTAGCCAAAACCAAAGCTAATGGGTTTTGAAACGATGTCATAGGTTCCTGAGCTAACTGGAGTGATCTGAAAATTATCAGCTGTTGCAGCAGCTGGGAGTAACGCATTCGGAAATCCTCCAATTGGAACCGAGTCTGCATCGTATCTAAAAACACCGCGCGAACCGACTCCGCCGTCAAATGCAGCAGCGCAGCTGGCTCCGCTGCTTATCCCGCCAGCCCCACGAGAGACGTCTATCGTGGTTGAACCTGTGATTGTGTGGAGAGTCTGAATCCAAATCTCTCCCCCTGAACCCCCACCTCCACCAGACCCGCAAACAGGGACTGCGGTTTCCCAATGGTAATTTCCGCCTTCTCCACCTTTTGATTCGAGTGTGCCAGTGAGAGCAATTGAACTTGCTGAAATAAAATGCACCGCTCCGCCACCGCCTCCCCCGCCACCGCCTGAAACTCGGAGAATCGCACCAAGGTCATCGCCAGCGCCGCCTCCAGCGCCCCCAGCGCCGCCGACAAATGAACTTTCAAATAGTCCGGCTACAGTCGCTCTATTATTGGTTGCGCCGCAAGCGGGGCTTGCGTTGTTTCCTGCGTCACCGCCTGTTCCTACGCATCCGCCCGTTCCGGGCGTTGGGGTGTTTGTTCCACCTGAAGAATTTGCGCCTGCCGTGCCTCCTCGCGTGCTAGCTGCGATACCCGCAGTGGCTCCAGCAACTGGAGCGGGTGCACCCGTACTGCTTGCCCCGTTACCTCCATTTCCACCACCAGAAACTCCTGCTCCGCCTGCGATTGCGCCAAGGCCATTGGTGTTTGTAGTTCCATCACCTTGGCTTCCTGGTAATCCATTATTTCCAGTTCCAGGATTACCGTTAGCGCGAATCGTCCCGGCGATTGCAGCAGTTCCTGAGACCCGAATTGTGAGAGGCGAATTTCCAGTAACTGTGATGGTATACCCTGCACTTAGGTTAAAAGTAGAAAACTGAAATGTACTCTTTACCGAAGTGTTTATTGAAATAGAAGTCCCGCTGACGGTGATGCCGGTTTGAGTCGGACCATTAGAGAATGCTCCGTCGCTGCCGTCGCCAAAATCAACTATATTAGCAGGCGCGCCCCCTCTGGCTACAGGAGCCTGAACGCGGCGATCTACGGCGTTCCAAAAGCCAGTGCTGAGAGATTTGTCAAAATACGAAATATTTCCAAGATCAACTGAGAGCGATTCGGCATATGCCTCGGCAATGGGTAAAATAAATAAAAGTGAGATTGAAATCAATTTTCTGAATGAAACGAAACCGCTATCCATAAATTCCAAGAAAGTAGCGAAGTTCCTTCTGGAACCTTCCACCGGTGATAACCGATTTCTGCCTCGGGTCTTAGCCCGATCCAATCCTTGCTCAGTGGGACCAGTTTCCATTCAGCCCAAATCCTCGCGTCTGCTCCATAGTATCCCGGTGCAAAAAGCCCTGTAAAAGGAGCTCCAATTAATAGTCCAGTCTCTTGAATTCTAAGACCTGGAAGATACGAATATTTTCTCATGAACCCAATCAGAGGTCCAACTGAGACCGCACTTCGCGCTTCTACGGTTTGTGGGCCGGTTTTTACCCATCTAAAGTTTCGATCCAGCCTGATCCCGTAACCTAAGTTCCAGCCAAATTGGCCACCTGAATTTTGAGAACTCCGCATGAGGTCTGCACGCAACGTAAAAATTTTGACGGTCGGTTGCACCGTTGTTCTGGTTGTATCGGGCTTTGAAAATGAACTTAATACGCTTTCAAGGGCGAGGTCCCAGATCACTTGATCTGAACCACGAGTAATTATGGTTTCCCCATTGAGATTAAATTTTTGCTGAAGGTAGGGCCTTTGGGCGTTTACCGTCGCCAAACTCGCATCAGAGGTTTTTTGTTTAAGATCACCGAATCCGGTATGGATATCCGCGCCCCAGGTCGAGGTTCTTTGGGTCGGGACAAGAGGAGCTATTGGAGCGGGCGGCGCTTGAGCCACAGCCTTAGCAGCGATCACGACTCTTTCGGCCACGGTCACTGTAGGCTTTATTCCTTCCTTAGCAGCAGCAATTAGCTCCTTTGGAATATAAAGCGTGATGGGGTCAGAATATGGACCCACTTCGCCCGCGTCATCCACCGACGCTAGCCGGTAAAATACGCGCCCCTTTTTGTTCTCCATCCCTGGCTCATAAAACCAGACATATTGTGAAGCTTTGATCTCAGTATTGATCAACGTCGATTTAAATGACTTCTCGCGGCTAATTTGAAGCCTATACCCCCGGGCACCCTCGACAGAGTTCCATTTTAATAAAACGTCCCAAGACAAATCGTCGGCAAAAGCCGAAGGTATAAGCCAATAGATCCAGCCTGTAGGCTTAGACCGTTTTTTAAATTCGGGCACTTTTTGATCCGGGGTGGGCGGAGCGAGTTTTTTCTTCTTTGGAATTATTCTCGCAGCTGGTTTTCTTACCGCCGGCTTTGCAACAAGGGGTGGAGCTGGGGCCTGAATCTGCGCCGTTTTTGCTTCGGGTCGAACCCGAATTGAATTTTCATTTTGAGTTTTACAGATCGGAAGAGCGTCGTGGAGGGAAAGAGTGTAGATCTC
>CAYJBA010000154.1:0-6661 GCA_964367865.1 uncultured Bacteriovoracaceae bacterium
CTGCGTATTTTTAGAAAACTTTTTGATCTGGTTCGCAATTCTAAACGCACCATAAACATTTCCTGGAAACGGAACACTAATTCCAACGCAATCGGGTTGATAAGCATCAAAGACTTGCGCAGACAATTCATCCAGAAGCGAATCTAGGAGACCAGTCGGTCCTTCTAATTTCGCCAGAATGGGGTCAAAACTAGGAGCGCTCGCCGCCAGCTTTTCTTGATACCGAGACAAACCGAATCCTGAATCCACTTCTTTAAATAAATCCGCCAAATCATCGATAAATAGACTCGCCAGATACTTGGCTTGATCCTGAATACCTAAACTGCCAAAAGCCCAGTATAAAGCCCCTCCCTCAAAAGTCGCGTTCTGTTGTTCGATCACATTAAATCTGGGTCCTTCAGGCAAAAAATCTCGAGACAAGATTCTCAATGAAAGTGTAGGGTCCTTTCCCTGTAGAAATTTTACAACGCACTCCACGGTATTTTGATACGACTTCGCATTTTCTAGAAAAAAATTAAGAATCGGAGGATATTTTTTAGACTTAGGTTCACGACTTTGCAAAAGCTTGTCCAATATTTTTTCGATCCGCTCGAGCGATTTTTTAGAAAATAATTGGAGGGCCAATCCGATTCCTAAATCAGACTGAACCGCATCAATTCCCTTTGATCTCAAAAATCCGCTAAGATACGAAGTAGCTGGATAGGGCGTATTGAGTTGAGTCAGAGGAGGAGTAAGAAGTAAAATCCGCATGGAACGCGCTTATCAAGTTCTCCGCAGTTTTATTTGGTCTGAGTCCATACCGCAGCTAATTTTGAGGAAAACGCTTCGCCAGTAAATGGTTTGGTAATATATCCGTTCACGCCGGCTTCCATCGCCATAGACACTTTTTCTTTTTCGCCTTCAGCAGAGAGAAGAATAAACGGAGTATTTTTTAAATTTTCAGTGGTGCGAACGCGCTTGAGTAACTCGATCCCGGTCAAATTTGGCATATTCCAATCTGAAATAATAAGCTGAAAGGGGGTTTTTGCTGCCGCCGCATTTTGAATTTCCGGCCAGGCTTTGTCACCATCGCTTGCCTCAGTTACGACCGAATAGCCTAAATCTAATAGAGTTTTTCGCACCAGTTTTCGCATCGTCATCATATCGTCTACAATAATGATTTTCGTATCTTTAGGGAACATGTCAGCTCGCCTGCTTTTGCTGCTCGACTGCGACTTCTACGTGAAACACTCCGTAATCAGTCTCAAACGGAAGAACCACAGTAGTCTCAGTGGTCAAATGCCTTACGCTCAAAGCTTGGCCACTGACGATCGTGGGAATAGCACGAGCTATTGCATAGCCTTTGTCATTTAAAACGCTTTTCGCTGTCGAAAAAATAATATTAAGTAATTCAGCCGCACCATCCTCTAGATCCTTAGTGATTTCAGTCACCGGCGAGCCGAGCATATTTCCCATGAGGGCTAAAAAGATTTTCTTTGGAAAACATATTGCAACAGAACCTGTAAATGCTTTACTCGTTAGTCCTATTACGGCAGCAATATCTGCCTCGAGAACGGGGCCCTGGCCTTTGAGAAAAGGCTTTCCGGCCTTCGCTTTGAGTTGGCACTGGATTTCGAGTACTTGCAGCGCGCCATCAATAAATGGCGAAATAAAATTTACATCGAGTTTCGGCCCGCTAGCCCTAAACGTCGACAA
Source organism: uncultured Bacteriovoracaceae bacterium (assembly GCA_964367865.1). Lineage (GTDB taxonomy): Bacteria > Bdellovibrionota > UBA1018 > UBA1018 > UBA1018 > CAYJBA01. The sequence goes on from CAYJBA010000154.1 coordinate 1,696, forward strand.
AACATCGGCCAAAAGAGGCATGATCTTAATCGTGTTATCAAGGCCGTTGGTTCGAATAATGTTTAAGACGTTATGGCTTACATTGATCGCAAAAAACTGTTTGTTGCCATCTTTGAGCATTTTTCCGACTGTCGCAACAGCGCGAAGAAAATTAGGATCAACAACCTTGGTATCTCTTAAATCAACGATTACAGCGTTACCCAGCTGATTAAAGTTTTTTTGAATGAGGTTCTTAAACTCCTCATTGATCGCCTCACCCGTGAGATCCCCACCTGTCCTACAAATGCTGTAAGACCCTTTTGGCTCCAGCTTCATGAGGGAAAATCTCCTTGATTCATTAACATATATTAAATTTATCAGTAGATTGTGCAAATTGTCACACCAAAAAGTCCCATTTTTTCGGACTGTGTCATTCACTTGACGAATCCGAGCCAGAAGTAATGAGTGCACCCCTGTCACGGCGCAACAGAAAGTCGTGATTTAATAATTGGATAATATCTCGTATTCTTAAGGTAAGACTCAAGGAAAATGCCGGTCGAAGGAGGAGTTCTGATGTTCAAATTCCACCCCGCTCTAACAGCCCTGATTTTATTTACGCTCAGTGGAGCGATTGTCGGTTGCGAAAGCAAACTAGATCTCAGCAAACGATTTCCTGTTATCGATGACTCTGTTTGCCCGGTATTTGATATTCAAACCATGAATGCAGCTGGAATTTCACTTCCTGCTGTCATTGATGGTTTCGTGATTGCTGCTCCTGCAACCCCTGTAAAATGTAATGGACTCACAGGCTATCGATCTTTGTATGTTTACTCCCCTCTTGTTCCTAGTGGCGACAGCCAAATGGTTGCGGAGAATCGAAGTGGACACTTTAAGGTCAAAATTCCTCTGAAAATACTACCTTGGAACAATGAAGTTCAATATCGTCTACGAGATCAACTCAAAGGAAATCCCGAACTCTTTAAAATCAATGGCTCCTTTCAAGAGCTTAAACCCTTAGGCGATTTGGATTTGGATTTTGTCCTCAAAGGCGACCACCCTTTTTCTCTCGCTCATTACCCCAATTTAGATAGGTCTGTTCTTGAGTTCGTTTTCGGATCCGACGCATCCTCGGCTAATGAATTTGTCAAAAATTTTAACAGTGGCCGCGAGCGGCTTGAGCTTATACATAACGAAGTAAACAAACCCCATTCAGGATTGGGGACTGAAATCAGTTCTTTATTTTTCACGACGACGCTAACTCACCCCAGTCAGTCGCAGCTTCACTCGCTTAGTCCATTGCAGCCAGCGAACGTTCTCCGTAAAGTTTGGCTGCGAGCTCACACGGATGATGAAAAAAAAGAGATCGTCAGTGGTGCAATCGAGTGGCTTGCTCGGTTCAATTGGGATTTGGCGGCCCATTTTCCGGCTTTTACGGAAATATCAAATTTTTGTAAACTCAACTGGAGCCCGTTTCCGACGCTATTGGATGACTGGGCCATCGCGTCCATGAGATGGATTTCACTCACGGATCCCAACTCCAATGCAAGGGCAGTCAATCAACTTCAAGATCTAATTATTAAAACCGGTGAAGAACCAAAGTTTGCGTTCGAAGCCGCCGTCGAAGTGGTTCAAGGTCGGATTTATAATACGACCGAAACTCAGCAGGTTCTCGAACTGTCTAAAAAAATTCGGCAAAGCATTCGAGTTGACCATCCCTGGACAGCAGCACGTTACATTTTTGATCGACTTGCTCGCAATCAAGAGCAGTCTGAGCAATCCATTCGTCTTGCAGCCTGGCTGGTCCAGGAGCTAATCGTTACGCCTCCTCCAAAATTTGTCTGCTTTACAGAGGCCGTGGATGTCGTGCTCCTTTTTGGCCTGACACTTGACCAGGTACAGCCCATCTATCGAGAAGTGATTCAGTGGGCAAATCTGTCTTCGCGCAAAGATTTTGTTTGGGCTCAAACTAAAAGCTGGGCCAAACAGTACATGCCAACTCAAGACCAACTTTTGAACCTGAGACAATTTTACACTTGGCTCAGTTCTGCGGGTGGATTTGCCTGGGATCCCGAGCACGCACTATTAGTCGCACAGGGCTATGTCTTGGGTTCGTTTCAGGCAACTCCTGCGCAAGTGAGCCTCTTTAAAAGCACAATCAAATGGCTGCGCTCACCTGAGGGGCCTCATATCGTAGCTTCGGAGTCACTCATGCAAAAATCGCAGTTTTATATATTCGATAAGAAGATGGACGACGCCCTATTGCTAGAATTAATTTCAGCTTTTAACTCCCATTTATTAGAGGGTCACGACGCTAGCTCCTCACTTGCTCTCGCTGAGACCGAAGTTCTAAAATAAATCAGGGGGCCGCACCCGACGGCTAGAGATCTGCGCTAACTGTATCCACGTAGATATGTATTGCGCTATTTAACTTAGCAATTGCCTGATTGATCGCTGCAGAATTTTTAGTCTGAGAATCAACATAAGGCAGCTCCTTTAATTTACTCAATACCTTTAAGGTTTTGCTGTCAGGAGTTGGAACCTCTCCTATTTCTTTAAGCAAAAGATGAATACGAGTCGCATCATTTATCGAGGCAGCAAGATCATCTACGAGATACGAGGTCAGAATATTGGATTTTCTTTCATAATCCACACCCAAAAAGGCTAGGATTTTTTTAACCGCAGGGGGTAAAAAAGTGTCTTCGTCGCCCATGGATGTAATCACGCCCAAAACGAGGACGGGTAGAAAATTAGACCGCATCTGGAGCATGTAAATCGCCTGCCGCTCATATTTTAAAACGGTTCGCTGGTAGGCCTCAATCGCATCTCCTTTGCTCCAAAGTGCTTCTCTGGATTTGAGAACTTCTTCAATGACGTCTCTAATCGAAGCTGCGCTATCCGATTCGTTATTGGCATTTACTCGAGACATAGTCGCTACGAGAGCATAGAGATTCTTCATTTTATTATCGGTAGAGGTGGGGGCGGTATCCAAATCCCCGAACAAATTAGTAAAATCACCTGAACGCGCAAAAAATTCGTTTAGAGCGCTATCGAGGAGGTGACCTTTTTTCTTAGCAGAACGATCTACGCCCTGTCTGAGTTGAAATTCAAGTGCCTGATTAAAAGCAGCGGCATGAAAAAGCTTTCCGCTCATACTCTCAGTAGCATTCATCAAAACAAGATTTTCATTACGACTCTGCAACGATGCCCCTTGAGTCATATTTGTATTCATCGCATCTGTATTTACGCTTGTTGAGTCGACCTTAGCGCCCATTTCAATGGTGGCGGTTCCCATTTCGTCCAACTTTCTCAACTGCGAACAACTGGCAAATCCTACTGCTAGAGTTAGAGTCAAAACGAACAACACTGAATCTTTGATGAATTTCATATCGAGGGGTCTCCTTTGTACGGTGTACAAAAATTTTGCCTGTTATATTCCGTTTGTCCTAATGCGTCAAGACGTATTTCGCATCGAGTTATATTATTAACTAATTGTATTTATGGGATAATTACTACTTTATTTCGGACAGATATGTAGCTACGATCAACCTAATGTCGCGCGACACATGGGTTTTCATTTTTTTAACCGCAGCAATTATGCCGCTAACCCTGTATGGGATCAACCGATCCACCAATACACTTGAAGTCCAAAACGCCCCTTCTTGGGTCACTACTAACTTGCTTGAACGCGTCGTTGATCGGATCCAAAACAAGTTAGAATGGGATATCCGCAAGATTCCCGTTTACTGGTATTCGGATTCAGCAGAATTTACTAAAAAGCATGGTTACGACGAATCTGTTCTGGCCTTTGCCAACCGCAAGGACAACTCCGTTCACGTCGGCCCGCGTGTAACTCGGGACAATTTCGAAACGGTATTTGGCCACGAGTTGGTTCACATTATCTTGTACCAGAAATATAAAGGTGCGATTCCGACTTGGCTTGAAGAGGGATTGGCAAACTACATCGCTAAGCATGGAAAGGTGGATTACATCTGGCTAGGGAGACAATCCATTCCAGATGTGCATACGTTTGCTCACCCCTATCGTGCGCTCTCCCAAAATTTAGGATTTTCGCCGCGCTTCAGCTATATGGCGGGTACCGCAGTTATGGAAATGATTGCAAGCCATTGCAGTGTCTCGGATCTCCTCCAGCTTTCTGTAGGAAAAAACCTCGAAAATTATCTTTCTACTTACTGTGGAATTTCAGATCTCAATCTTGCGTTTAAAGCATGGCTCGCGAGACAAAAAGGACGTAAGTCCTAGTCCATGTGATTAAGCTAAAACTCACTCAACCGGTGTCGGCTTATTTTTTGTATTTTTAGGTAGCGACTTCTGAAGTTTATTGTTTTTATAACCAGTGCCTTTTTTACCGCTTTGAACACTGGCGGGCTTTCTAATAGATGACTTCTTCGCCGACAGCTTCGATTTACTTTTAGTAGTTTGTGCGGCTTTTTTATTTTTCAGATTCGACTTCAAACCTTTTACTTTTGGCCCGCTTTTTGATGATTTTTTGCTGGAAGCAGTAGCTCGATATGTGCTTTTCACTCGCGCTTTAGGGGGTTCCAAAATCGAGGCAATGTCTCGTCGTTTAAATTTTCTAGCGATGTCACCGGCAGTATCACCATCATTTCGACGAACCGATCGGTCAGCACCATGGCTTAACAAATATTCTACCACCTTGCGGTGTCCATTGACAGTGGCCCACATCAATGCGGTGGTTCCTGCCGAATCTCTTGCGTTCACGTCGGCACCCTTGAGTAAAAGATATTTTAAAACTTCCATATGTCCAAAGACTGACGCAAACATAAGTCCGCTTGCTCCATTATCCAGTCTATAACTTGGATCAACCCCATTTTTTTCAACCGCTTCGCGCACGAGACTGACGTCGCCGTTTTTTACGCCTTGAACCATCTTAGCCTTGCCCATGGGGTCAGTCATCGAAGGTCGATGTGCACCTGGGTCAGGGGTTCCCGCGTCCACGGGTCTGCGA
>CAYJBA010000155.1:0-2913 GCA_964367865.1 uncultured Bacteriovoracaceae bacterium
AACGCATTTTAAATTGACCAGCCGGGTCGTCCGCCAGGTTGAAAATCATTATGAATGACATCTCCATTGGCTAGCGGTTGAAAATTGGTTTTAAGTCCCATGACCGCTCTTCCACTTAAAAAGGCATGAATCTCTAAAACATCTGAGATTTGCTGCTGGCTCATGACTCGTACGGCGGGAGAATAGGCGTTTTGAGTATTGCGCGCGCCATCTGCAAATGTGCCCGCTGGAATAAGCAGCACTGTAGTAGATCCGTTTTCGCGATCTAACTTTACCCCCGCTCCGATATCGCCGACGCTCATATTGGGGACCGACGAGATATTTGCGTAAAGTGCAGCTGAATTACCGTTTTTTTTCAACCAACCCGCGCTTAGGATCTCGGCGCCACCGTATAAATTTCCTTTTCTATCATTAACCATTCCAAAATTGGCCTTTAACTGTGTGTCATTATTATCAGACCTTCCGGATTGATAGTTAAGTCGAATTTCGGCTCCCCCACCGGTTCCTAAATTTCCGAATCCTCTGCTATTTGAAATCGATCCGCCCACCGTAATACTGCAGAGTTTTTCTTTTGCGTCGATCCCTTTGCACGGATTATCGTTTTTTCCAGTGGAGGTTGCCATAAGTTCAGCACGGGTTTTAGGTCCTTGTACTTCGTCCGCGCTGACAGTCTGGAGAGTTTCAAATAGAGAGACTGAAACCGCCAGGAACGATAAAAACATCTTATTCCAATTCATTTTTGCCATTCTCCGTAAAATTTCAAGGGACCCAGATAGGTACATTGCAAAAAAAAGGCCGCGTTAGAAATTTTCTAAAAGTGCCTTTTTTTCAATGAAATGAGATGAATTCAAGCCCGGTCATGTCTAACGTAAAAGAGACTGTTTAAATTTTAGACAGCTAAGCCGCACTTAATCTAAGGTGGAAATCCAATTGATAACTTTGCGCAAGAATATTCGAGGTTAATATCGCCGGTTCGAGTCCGAATGACTAATGGAGTCTCGATCCATGTTTCGCTTCTCATTTTTTCCGGAAGGTCCGATGCTCTCATCATGAGATAGAGACAAAGTAATGGTGGCTCACCTTCTTTGAGGACGATCGGGCGCTCCCTAAAAATTACGAGTTCGTGGCGCTTGGCGCTCTCACTGACTCTCTCGATTTGCGACGCTTGTTGCATTGGAAAAATCACAGCAAAGACGCCTGCCGGACTCAGATGTTTTGAGACCAGAGCACAGTAGTCCTCAATTCCACCTTTCAACTCAAACCGACATGCCTCTTTTTGAGGGTGATCTCCCAAAATTCCGGTTCCGATCGGAAAGTAAGGGGGGGTACCGGTGATAAGATCGAAATATTCAGTTTCAGAAAAATTTTTTCCGTCTCTAAAATCTCCCTCGCGGATCTCCCACCTCGCATCGAGGCCATTAAAGATTCGAGATTTATGAGCCAAGGCCACACTCATGGGTTGCGCCTCGATGCTCAGTACTTTTGCGCCTGGAAATTTCCATGCTGAGATCATGGCAACAGTTCCCATCCCACTTCCTAAATCCAAAATGCGAGATGCTGTCGGACAACCTTGAGCTCCAAACCAAGCGGTGAGCAGATCATCCGTCGAAAAGCGGTGTCCTTCTTTAGCTTGAAAGATTTTAAAGTGTCCGCAGAGAGCGTCACAGGTCTCATCTACACTCGGATTTACGCCTCCGGGAACTTCGGGCCCCGGGATCGTCCAACCTTTGAAACTAGTTTTTTTCAAACTGCTCCACTTTTTCGATCACATCGATAAACTCAGGCGCGCGCCGAATATCAGATTTGGCAGCCTGCTTTTTAAGTGATTCAAATGTGTCCAAGGGCCAACTTTTTTGAAAAAAGTTGACGATCCACTTCGGAACAGTGCCTTTAGGGTCGGCGTGCATCATTGCTGTGACTTTGGTTTTACCTTTTTCGAGAGCATGTAACATGAAAGTTGTATTATGCAATTCGCCTCTGATGAAACCTGTTTTAGGAACAACTCCGCCATGAGCAGACTCGGCGGTGTTGTACTTCAAACCAAATGTCCTTTGTTTCTCATCAATCAAAACTTCGACTTGACTCAAAAAATCGCGGTCCTTAATAATAAAAGGGGTTCCGATATGGCTATATTCGATGAAAACAAGTGGCTGAACTCTTTTCACAATATGAGACTCGACCAAATTGAGGATCCACTCGCTCGCGCGGGCCGTATCGAGCAGAATACTGGCTAGGCGGCCAATCCCGTAGTCCAGTAGGCCTTCGCCCTTAAATGCAACAAGATCGCTGCCTGGAATGTTGGCCTGATAGACTTCTATGCCTTCGGCCTTTTTAACCAATTCCCAAGGGTGATTTTCAGTCGATGCGACGACTTGGGTAACTAAACCCGAAACCGAGATGAGAGTTATGAAAACAAAAATAAATTGAGATCTGCGCATCGCTCCTCCTAAGCTCAGCGTAAAAACGATTAAAGCAAAAATTTAAGTCCAGCTTCGATGCCTATTCCATCAAGCCTCGATTGCTGTATCTTTCCAAAAGTATAATCGATTCCTAAAGAAAGTTCAGGATCCTTGGGGAGCCAATGCATTGGCGCCGATATTCCCCCTGAAATTTCATAAAATACTCCTAGGACCATTGCGTCATTCGAGAGCAGGGTGCTGTTCACAATCATCGCAGTTGGGAGAAGGGTGGCGCCGAAAAAGGGATGTATTTTTCCAGACTGAAAAATTTCAGGGAGGGCTCTAATCCCTGCCGAGAACGACCCCATAAATAATCTCTGATCTGCCGTCACAAGGGTCGGTCCGTTTTGAATTGTTCCACGGCGAGTCGTTGTAAAAAAACGTGCCCCCAAGGTCGGCCGAAGCCGGGGGCCGGAGAGTTGCCCCGGCCCCGCCGGGGGCGGAGTGGGGGGTG
>CAYJBA010000155.1:2923-6600 GCA_964367865.1 uncultured Bacteriovoracaceae bacterium
GAATCAAATCTACCAGTAGCGACCGACGAACGAGAACTAAACTGTAGATCACCTGGATTCCAGTACGCTGAGGACAAAACCAGGGAAATTTGGCGACGCTCAACTCGCGATCCCGTCGCGTCTAACGAATGTTCCGTTTTGGGAACCGAAACACTTACATCTCGAACGTCGGTCTCCGAAGCAAACGCCGTTGAAAAGGACATAACCAGGAAAATGGGTAAAAAATAACCAATCGTTTTCACTGAATGCCACCTCTTTAATTAGGGTAAACGTCTCTCTTTAGCGTAAAAACGACGCGCTTCTGCTTTTCGAGAACTTGCAGTTCGCAAGCTAACGAATCGCCGGTCAACTCTGGGCTCAAATCTTTGCAATTAAATATCGCCTCAATAACATCTGAACCTCCCGAAAACAGCTGTGTGCCCTTAATCGCTCCGCTCCGAAAGTCCCAATTCGAAACTACGCGAAGGTACTTCTCCATTGACTTTAGGTAGCCACTTAAAATTATTTTTTTAACGGGTTTAAAGATATTTTTTAGATCATCTTCGACGGTTCCGCTAGTGTTTTGGTTTATGACCACAGTGACATCCTCGGAAATATTTCCGTCCGAAAGATAGGTGGCCTTTCCTCGATAAACTACGGGTTTTGAAAAATCCCCGACTCTCGGGTTTCTCGAAATCACACTTGGTAGTGAGCCATTTTTTTCGAGGACAAAATCAGCGGCACCCGACTTAAAGTCTCCCGAAAATATCATACCAATCAGCGTGTTTCCGTCTAGAGCTGCTTTGATATCAATCCCGTCTCCGATATTGAGACTCGCCTGAAACTCTTTGGAGTCTTTGTCGAAATACCCACCTGAAAAATACATGTGCATCGGATAATCTCGATAAAGAATTACGTCCGTACTCAAAATCACTTTTCGAATGTTTCGACCAGCCGTCGTAGAAGGAATCACTTCTGTTTTGGCTGAAACTTCGACCTCGACGGGTCCCAAAGGTGAGCCGTCTTTTCTGGAAATAAGATTGCCTCGATAAACGCCTGACATGGCTTGCGCACGGGCTAGATCTTTTTCTTCTTTTTCTCGGTTAAAATCGTCGGTGTCTTTGTCCAAACACGCCGACAACACAAGCAATAGAATAGAAAAGACCAGAAATATTCTATGTTTATTCATAAGAGTTACCCATCCTACTTCTGCCCCTGCGATGAATTGAACTAATTTTGTTGCGATGCATCAATATCGAGTTTCAAGTTGATTGTCAACGCTAAGAATGCGAGTAAGACGCTATGCGTTTAGTACTTCCAAATCGCCGTTTTCTTTGGATTCTACCCCTGATCACTCTGAATCTAGCGCAGGCAGCAGAGCCCTCTCCGCTTACTTTAAGCGAGGCTATTCGTTCGGCGTTAAATAACAATCCGATCATCAAAAAGGCGATTCAAAAATCCGAAGAAGCCCATACTCAATTACCCATCGCGATTAGCACTATTCTTCCCACCTTGAACGCTAATGGAAAGGCGGCCTATAAAAAAGATTCGCTGCTGTTGAGTAACGCCCTTTTTGGCGGCGAAGTTTATAATTTGTACTCCCTCGGAATGGAGGTCAATCAGCCGATTTATCAGTATGGATCATTGGGCGGAGCAGTCGCCGCGGCAAAAAAAGAAGACGAAATCAGAACCTTCGAAATCACAATTGCAAAGCGAGATTTAGGTATTTCTGTACTTAAATCTTTTTATTCTATTTTAGTGGCTGAAAGAAAACTTGAATCCCTCAAAAAAACAGAGTCCGCACAAAAGGAAATGTTGGGACGTGCCGAAGGACGCTATCGCATCGGTCAAGAGCAACAGCTTGATATTCTACAAATGAGGACACGCTTAGCACTTCTCCGCCCGGAAGTATTTAAGGCTGAAAATCAGCTGAAAGTAGCAGCCACTGAGCTTTCAAATCTAATTTCGAGTTCTCCACTCGAAGGTGAGCGTGAAATTCGCGTCACCGGTACACTTGACGCAGTCGACTGGGATAGGATCGAAAAAAAATACTCGGGTGACAGGAAAATCCCAGTCGAAATCGAAAAGGCGGCATCTGCGACTCTTCAATTAGAAGCTAAAAGAAGAGTCCTTCTTTCTAAGCACTGGCCTGCACTTTCAGTTTTTGGAAATTTAGATACTTCTGCGACTAAAAAAACCTCGCTGCTAGACTCCGAAGCACTGTCTTGGGCATTGGGATTAAAACTCTCTATTCCAATCTTTTCTGGATTGTCTTCAGTCTACGAGCGACGAGCCCTGGATTCGCAGAGCGCCCAACTTCAAACCGACGAGACAAAATTGCGGTCGGATTTTTCACTCCGTGAAATTCAGGCAAAGAGACAGATCGAACTTTCAAAACTGGTCATCGAAGCAAGCCTGACTGCCCTGACTCACGCAAGACTTGCAGCGAAAGTTGCTGAAACCAACTACCGGCTTAAAACCGCGAATTACTTGCAACTTTTCGAGGCGCAAAAGAACCTACTTGAGGCCGAGGCCTCGCATGATCAAGCCCGGTACGACCAGCGCGTCGCAATCGCAGAATACTTCGTTTCGATGGGCTGGCCACTACTCGATTGGCTTGAAGAAAATCCTTAGAAATCAAAGCCTTCATAACTTCTTCTATTTTCGCTTGCTTTTTTGACGCAAAGCGTCTTAAATTAAATTAAGAATCAAACCTGTAGAACGTTGGAAGTAACATGATTCGCTCCCTGACTCTCGTGTCAGTAATGACACTTGTTATGTATTCGTGCGGCAAAGCTCCTGTTTATGAAGTTGATCCTGAGCTTTTGCCCTACGTGAACCAGTTTCAAGGCACCGCGGCCCAATACGGCCATAGCGGAACGATTAGCGAGTTGGTCGCCAAGTTTGGGCCAATGAGTAATCCCCGAGAACGCGCATTCTGCGACCTCGTAGATGGTGAGCCACCTACTGTGATGGTCAATGCAGAAACCTGGGAGACTTTAGACGAAGCTTCGCGCGAGTCCTTGATGTTCCATGAGCTGGGCCACTGCATACTGAAGAGAGTGCATATGTCTGAAAGAAATAGCATGGGGACACCTGTGAGCGTAATGAACCCCTATGCAATTGATTCAGAAACATATGAAAAACATCATGATGAATATGTCGCGGAGCTCTTTACCGGGAAAAAAGGCGTAGCTAATTAAGCCCTACTGGGCTGGAGCTCTCGCGATATCTCATTTTGGTTTAGAACCCGGCCTTTTCTTTGAGGGCTCCTGCTAGCGGACGCGTCCCTCTCCCTGAATAGCGGATAGACAGATTCTCTGAAGACCGTACGTCGTGTACTTACGCGCTTATGTCGCATCCTGCGACGCGCGAATCTTCAGAGAATCTGTCTATCCGCTATTCAGGGAGAGGGAGCAGGCGATGCAGGAGCTGCACCTCAAAGAAAAGGCCGGGTTCTAAACCAAAATGAGATATCGCGAGAGCCCCAGCCAGTGGGGATTACTTGGCTTCTAGTTTTTTTTCGGATCAAAAGCGTTTTTTACTCCATCGCCCACTAAAACAAGCATCACAAGCGTCGAGCACAGGGCGATGGATGGAAACACTGCCAACCACCAAGCGGTCGTAAAATTTTTCTGCGCCTGATTGAGGAGCTCTCCCCAACTGGGGGTTGGGGGCCTCAGTCCAAAACCCAGATA
>CAYJBA010000156.1:0-6589 GCA_964367865.1 uncultured Bacteriovoracaceae bacterium
AAATTCAGTATTAGCTATAGTATTCAGTTCATTTTTCCATTCTTCAAATTCTTCTTCGGTATAAATAAAGACATCAATCGGAGACCACAGCCCCCAAAGGGTTTTTTCAGCTTCGGCCATGCGCCTTGCCATCGGAAGATCGGACTTTTCAACGATTAAAAATAAATCATAATCGCTATTGGGCCGTTCGGTTCCTTTAGCCCTAGAGCCAAATAGATAAACTTTTTTTGGTTTGAATCGATCAGTAAGTTTTTTTACAATCTCAGTAAGCTTCGCATCAGGGGTGTAGAGGTTTTTCATGCAGCCTCCGGAAAAATAGGGCCTGCGGTTTCAGAAATTAACTGGTCTGCCGCCGCTTTTTTTTCTTTTTCGAGTTGAGCGAGTTTTGCTTTTTCTTCATCTCGCGTCATCGCCAATTTTTCTTGGTGGATCGAGCCATGTGAACATTTTGCGATCGTCGCGCAGGCACGATAGGTAAGCCCACTTTTTAAGAGCTTTCTTATTAAATCTGAATCTCTTAGTTTTTTTCTTCCGATGAGCCTGCCTTTTGCTCGAGCATTAGCAAGACCAATTTTGACGCGGTCGCTAATTAGGTCTCTTTCAAGTTGGGCGATAGAAGCGAGGATCGAAAAAATTGCCACACCGATGGCTGTATTCGTATCAATTCGCTCAGAAATGCTCGTAAAATGCACACCGTTGCTCTTAAATTTCTGAAGTGCTGTTAATAAGTGGGTCGTGCTTCTCGCAAAACGAGAAAAAGAATACACAACCACCTGTGAGACTTCGTCAGCTTCAACAGCCGCCATCATGCGGTCAAGGGCGGGCCGATTTGATTTCGTTCCACTGATGCCCTCATCAGTAAAAAACTCGGCATTGGTAATATTATTTTGTTCACAATAAGTTTTTAATACTCTTATCTGTGATTCCATTCCACCCTGTTGCATATCAGTGCTTACTCTCGCGTATAAACATGTTTTTTTATTCATTTGCACCTCCGTTATAGTTTTTTTTGTTATTATTTTCAATTTGAATGGGTTTTCGTTGCATTAAAAAGCACCTCCCTTGGCTTGATTGCGTTTTTATTGGCTTTAGGTTCGATTTCATTACCGTTGTCAGGAAAAAACCGGGGACTGCCCCAACTGGAAGCGCGAGATGAGGATAGAAGTTTAGCCGTTTGGAGGTAGACCCAGCGGTTGAAGCCGGGCAAGTATCCGGCAACGGCTACCGCAAATACCACTGTAATTGCAAAGTCGGTAAGTCTTCCTAGATTCATGTTGTGCTCCCTTCGAGAGTGATCGATTTATTTTCGAACCGTTGAATAATGTTTAAAATGACGTTTCGGGACCAATCTTTCTGCATCCGCGTCTTAAAGTTTTTGCTATTTAAATAGTGGGCGATGGCCGTTGCCGATGTGCCCAATTGCCACTGCTGATGAACGACAAGTAAGGTCGAATATTCCTTCGCGTCCTTTTCGAGCCTCCCGCCAATGTAGGTAAAGCCGTAGGGCGGTGGCGCTGAACTTTTAAATTTTTGCTGGAGGACAACATCGGCACTGACCGACCCGCTCGTCCGAATTTGCATGCCGCCGCGTTTAAGTTCGGTCAATACAGTTGTCTTGGGGATCGCGGTCATTCTTGAAATTTCATTTAAAGAATGACCTTGTCGATAAAGCGGGGCTACAATTGAGAAAATGCGATGCTTACTATTTTGGAAAAGACTAAGAAAATCATGATGATCAGAAATCCTGCAGGTTGCCGCAAGTGGCCTACTCTAATAGCATCGAACAAAAGAACGGGACAAGGATTAATCCATGCGAGAAATTTGGATTACGAAGGATTTAATCTTTGGGAAAAAAGACCTACGGTAATTTATTTTCATCCCAGCGAGCGCGGGGCTCAGGGGTATATGAGTTTGACTTCGCTTGGGATTCATACAGCTGGGATTACCTCAGCAAATGATTCTGGGCTTGTTGTGGTGTTGCATCAAAGCCTCGTCGAATCGACTTCTCTTAGCAACAGACCCGTATTAAGCGTAACTGAAAAAGTCATCCGTGATGCGCATACGATTAACGAAGCGATCCAAATCCTTGTCAGTGAAAAATATGCAACGAGTTGGAAGATTGTAATCTCTTCGGCTCGCGAAGACCGCGCTGTTGTGGCTGATGTTGCGGCTAATGGAGTCGATTTGACAGAAATGATGGGCGACCATCTATCCGTCACCAATAGTGTCGAAGGCCCGCTCATGAAGCCGCTTGAATTTTCAAGTACGTACGAAAATATGGTGGACTCACTTGCGCGCCTTAAAAATCTCGAATCCACGGTTGCTAGCCATCGAAGCCCGATGAGCACGCAAGATGTTCTTGATGCTATTTCTAATCCCGAGACTTTTTTAAGTGAGCATCCAGGGTTACGCGATCGCGCCGGCCCAGGCGCCGTGGCAAAACTCAATAATGTGCAAAGCGTGGTTTTTGATTCTGAATCACGTTTAGTTTATATGGCGGTACCCACATTCGAAGCACAAAAGCCAACAGATGGCCGATACATTGCAATTCCTACAAATATTTCAGATCTTATGGATCAGGACTTTCTCAAGGTAGCCCTCGGTAAAATGCCCGATGACTTAGCAAGGAGCAGACCCCTACCTCGCTACAAACTCGAAGCTCAAGCCTTTTTTCGCAGGGGCGCGCAAAAGATTGGCGACGAGGATAACCTGAAGGAAGCAGCATTTCTGATGCTAAAGTCAATCGAGCTCGATTCGTCCGAAGGAATTTACTCAGTAGCCGCAGGATTAGCTTTCTTTAAGATGCTTGCAGATGCAGAAAGGGGCGAGCGTTGGATTTTATTAAATCGGGCGCACGTTCTGCTTGAAAAGGCCCAAGCTACTGCAATGTCCAATTATCATAAGAATCTGACACGCTTTTTCTTAGCTCGAATTGAAGACTTGAGAGGAAATCGGGAGGCGGCTCTTGAAAAATACCGGGGTTTGAACACGACTCAATCTGCTGTATTTGCCGCCGCGGTAAAAGAGGGATTAAGTGATGCCTACGATTATAGCGAAGTAAAAAATCTTACCGTGCATTGGACCGAAGGGGATGTGTTTAAGTTTTAGAATAGAAGAAAAGTGTCTAGCAGCCTGTAGCGAAACATGTGTTTTGAGTGAAAGAGTTGGATATTAAGTCCGATGATTAATGTTAAAATGTGAGCCTGTAAATAAGGAGTTTTATAAATCTAATCTACGAATCAGCCAATGATTCGTAGATTTATCGTCGAAGTCAAAATTGCTTTGAGACCAATATCCAATATATAAACCACGTGATGGGTCGAGAAAAATACCTGTCGGCTGTGCGTAAATCGGATGAGTATTTGGTTGATACGTATCTATCAATTTCCAATTTTTCCCATCATCTTCGCTGATTTTTACAAAACTGTGCTGACCAAATTTGCCTGGATTATCCATACTTTGAAAGTCGCTGTCTACTGCACTCACAATGATTTTGCCCTTGGCATCAACATATATGTGCGCAGCGTATGAAATTTCACCAGAGCTCTCACCACAATCAAGAATCTCCTCCCATTTCTCTGAGGAAGGCCTTTTTCGAACAACTTGCAAACAAAATTTAGAATCATTGGAATCTATTTTATCGCCACCTACATAAATGACTCCTTTTGAATCAACAAAAAATGCGGTATAAAATCCTCCTACGTTATTGGCGAAAAGACCGTCGACTGTGCTCCAAGTAAGTCCACTATTTTCACTCTTGCGAACGAAAAATTTCTTATGATTTTTCCTATGGTCCTTCGGATCAATTCTTTCCTCGTTTCCTAAAACATAAATAGTCCCAATTGAGTCCATGAATATCTTTGTGGGACTAGATTTTTCGGGACCTTTATTTGGTAGTTCGTCGACGACTGTCCATGTTTTTCCCCCGTCAGAGCTTTTTCTGACAATCCATTTGTCACTCCAGATAGGACTGCTCATATAAATGTTGTTATCTTTATCTACTGCTATCGGCCCAACTAAATCATCGATGTCATTACCTGAATAAATTGTTGTCCAACTTTTCCCTTGATCCGTACTTTTTCGAACTAGTGCGCTCCAATCATCATTTTCTGCCTTCGGATTAATATCATGCATTCCAGTTACATAGATATCTCCAGAGGGGGCCACCGTGACAGACTCTGCGTGTGATCGGTTTCCATTATTTTGAAAAACGTCTGCTGTTTCCCAAGTTAAGCCAAAGTCGGAGCTTTTTCTTACTATCCATTGTCCTAAAGGTATTGTGTAACCAACGGCATATTGATTCCCTTTTTGATCAGCAGCGAGATTCATAAGATTGGTGTTTTGGCTTGCCAACACAAAATCATCTACAACTACTGAAGATCTAGCCTGAAAACAAAAGATGGCAGAAAAAAGTAATATCGCCGATAATTTATATAAAAACATTTGAATCCCCCTGTTTTAGCCTTCGCTAAATAATCAACTACAAGCTCATTCTTTGTCTACTATTTTAATGGTTTCAATACATCTATAGGCCATAATCTCACTGATCTCACGCCCGGACCTAATCCTTCACAGTTACAGTGCCCGGTGGCGCGACAAACACGAAAACATCTTTAGGAAGATCCCGCCCTAACTCAATATCGCTGAGTGTGATTTCCGTCTTATTTCCACCTTTATGATCTAGAGAAACCTTATCGATATATTTTTTAATTAAATTGATGTGAATCGAGGCTTTTAAAATGGATCCCGCAGCGCCGGTTTTTGGGGTCAGCGTAAAATCCGCCCCACCCGTTCGCTCTATGTACATATCTGTAGCCATAGAAAAGGCCCCTGATAAAAGGGCCTGCGCAAGCTTTGAGTGAATCTGCGAAGCCTTACCCATGCGAAGCTCTCCGCTTTCACCCGCATCAAAAGGTGGCGTGTACATCCAAACTCTCTTGCCGTCGCTTACAAATACGCCAGGGTTGGGCTTAACGGTCTCCCATCGCACATGATCCGGCCTGCGGATTGAAATGCGACCCGAACTCGACTTCGTTCTTTTAAGCGAAGCAAGATCATCTAGCTGAGTAAACGCCGCTACCAAGGTTTTGGCTTCAGCATATTTGGTTTCTATTTCAACTAAAAGTGGCGGAACTGTAGATAGCGAGGGCTTTGGAGAGGGCTTTTTCTTTGCGTAAGCAGTTGGCGAAAGCAGAAAAATAAAAATAGTTAGAAAAAATGAAAGCTTGAATCTCATTGCATCTGAATCGAAATCATTTTGGATACGCCGGGCTCTTCCATCGTCACTCCGTAAAGCGTGTCGTTCAGTTCCATCGTTTTTTTATTATGTGTGATTAAAATAAACTGACTTTTAACCGACATTTCTCGAAGGAGCGCATTAAACTTTCCGATATTCGCGTCATCAAGCGGGGCATCGACTTCATCCAGTACGCAGAACGGCGATGGCTTAACCATAAAGATCGCGAAAATAAGCGATACCGCAGTGAGAGCCTTTTCGCCGCCTGAAAGCACGGTGATGTTCACGATTTTTTTGCCTGGAGGCTGAGCCATGATGTCGATCCCGGCTTCGAGAATATCGTTTGAACCCTCGGGATAGACTAGGGATAAGCTTGCCTGTCCACCACCAAAAATGATTGGAAATAACTTTGAGAAACGAATCGATATCGCCTCAAATGCACGCTGAAATCGCTCTTCGCTGGTCTTGTTAATATGCTCAATGGCTTCTTGGAGATTTTCAATGGAGCGCTCAAGGTCAGCTTTTTCAGCGACTAAATAATCAAAGCGCTTTTTCAGCTCTTCGTACTCTTCGATGGCCATGACATTGACTTCGCCTAAGCGGCGAATACGATCGCGAAGTCGATCCACCTCTTCGGAAAGGAGCTGTTCTTCTTCGACGCTCATTTCGTGCGTGACAATCGGATCCGTCATCTCTTCTTGAATGGGGGTCACTGGCTTTTCTAAGCAGCCGGGGCCGTACTTTTCTTCAAGATGTGAAACAAGATGGGATAGATCAGACGAAAGCTTTTCGACTTCAAGTGCAGCTTGGGTGGTCAGGCCTGTTTTTTCATCTCCCCCTTTACGAAGGAGCTTAATTTGGTCAAGCGCACTATTTAGCTGCGCTCCAGATCGCTCTAAGCGATCTTTAACGCCTGAGAGTTCCTCATGGGTCAGACCCAAAGTGTGAGTGAGCTCAATAATCTTAGATTCATGGGCGGATTCCCCGCCCGAAAACTGATTTTTTTCTTCGGTAGTGCGTTCAAAGGCTCGGCTAATTTCAGCCATTCGCCGCTCGCGATCTGAAATCAGCGTACGAGTCGAATCGAGTTCGCGCCTCAAGCCGCCTGAGCGTTCACGAAGAGATGCCTCTGCAATACGGGCGGACTGCGCGTCCGTTTCATAACCTCTAGAGGCCGTTTCGCGCTCCGCTAATAATTCCGTTGTCGTGCGAATCTTAGATTCTAGCTCGCTACGAGAACCCATTATCTCAGAAATTTCCGCACCGATGAGTTCACCTTCTAGCTGGGCATCGGTGATAGATCGGAAGAGCACACGTCTGAACTCCAGTCACGGCTACCTGGCGTATGCCGTC
>CAYJBA010000157.1:0-6587 GCA_964367865.1 uncultured Bacteriovoracaceae bacterium
ATCTAATCTTTTTTTACTTACCTACCCAAATTCTAGCACCCTCAGTTTTGCGTTTTCCTCGCTCAGGTCTTTAAAGGCAACCGCAACTCCTAGCGTAATCCTCATCAGCGGCGCTACTGTTGCAAGTGTAGACGATGGATCTTGGCATCACGCTGCATACACCTTTTCATCGTCGGCCAACAAATATTCACTGTATTACGATGGGGCACTCCTTTTAGAAGCTGCCCCTGGGACCGTGCCCAGTACTTCCGGTTCCCCTGTTTCAGTTAAATTAGGCGGGGCAAACGCCGGATACTCAAGTGAACTTGATGAGGCCACGATTTGGAACAGAGAGCTGAGTGCGGGCGAAATTTTAGGTATTTACCAACACCAATTTTAGGTTAATTGGGTAGTTATTTTTTCATCTTAGGATCTCTGGACAATGGCTCCAGCGTAACTGGTAGTGCCACTGACCATTTTGTCGTTTGACATCAGTAAGTAATGCCACGACACTCATCCCACGGCCGCCATCCGTATCTAAGAGATTGAGATACACACTTGCATTGCTGCTAAATACAGGTAGCGGTCGGTGATCGCCTCCTACGAGTTCGCAGCCCACCTCAGATACGTGACAAAGCTTTCCAGCGAGAACGTTTCTAAAGTCATAGCACATGGCTTCGATGGATACGGGGTCCGGAATTTCCTTGACCGAGGGTATGAGTTGCATGAGCGGGGCGATGCCCGCAAGTGGCGCAATCGGAACATCTACGCCCGCCGGAGGGGGTGGGGGAGGGTCGAGAGTATTCCAGCCAGGGGAGCGAGTATCCCAAAGCCATGTATAAGTAGCAATGGTTCCGTTGGATCTCATTTTAGAAATCTCATCGTCGTTAAACGGACCTGTGCTTTTTCCGCTTTTACCTAAAAAGATTTGGTACTTCATAATTCACCTTTTATTGAGTCTAAGCGCTAGAAATTTATCCTTGCTCGAGCAATTGTCAAAAAGATCCACTTTAAAAGAATCGAGTTCGTCTTCCCAGATTTCGCCTTCGTCTTCTTCGCCGGCAGGAGCACGCCCCCAGTTCCAAGTATGTTCTTGGGTAACGCCCTTTTCGTCTTGTTTCATGGTTTGAGCGACTTTGCGGTAATCAGGATGTGCGTTTTGCCAGACGATGTCCTGACTGGCCCCATTGTAGATTTCTACTTCGATGAGTTGAATATTCTCGGCGATTTCGTCCAGCTGACTCATCATCCGCAAGGATCTGCGGGTCAGGTCTAAATTTACTGCCGCGATCAAATCCCGCTGAGTCATTCCCACCTTATTTTTAGAGTTCTGCATGACCATTTTCCAGATGGGCGCGGCCTGCTGAAGTCTCAAGAGTTGAACCACTTTTTGCCTGAGTACCCCAACGTCAGCCAAAATGGCGGGAGGCATTGGTTTACCAGCAGTCTCCTTAATTTTGGCGACCTTGTATTTCGGTTTGAGTGCGAGCGCAAAATTTAGGATTTCAGTTGAAAGTCGCCGAGTCTCGGCGCCACCTACTTTTTCAACTTTAGCAGCGGCTTCTTTTTCATCAAAGAGAAGGTTGATTTCGTCCTGGCTCGCCGTAAAAAGAGGGGAGCGAATCCACTCTGATGCGATTCGCACGGGGACATCGGATTTACCTTTTACAAAGGAAATTGCTTTGGGATAAAGACTTTCGCTCGACCCAGCTTTATGGGCTCTCTCGAAATTGCTGAGCCAACGAAAAACACTTTCGTAATTTCGCTTAAATGACCCAATGGCTTTTACCGATTCCGGGTATTGGCAAATTTCATTGAGTGCCATCGCCATGACCATCACGGATTCGGGTGCATAGGTTTTTCTCATTCCTCCCGCCTGAAGTGCTAATGCGTTACCTACCGCCTCGGTATATTGTCCATTTTGCAGATGGGCCCAGGACAGCTCCTCGATCGAGGCCGCTAGCATGTTGGATTGCTTTGGAATTTTTTTATAGGCTGCGGCCGCCTTAATAAAGTCTCCGCTTGCATAGTAGCTTCGCGCTAAAATCATCATTGCGGAGTCACGGTACTTTTTAAGTATGCCGGGATCTTGTCCGGCTAAATATTTTTCTAATTCTGCAGTGGCTGTTTGGTGCCGTCCTCTTTTGGCCGCCCACATCCCTTTTGCAAATGCTTCAGCCGTACCGGCGCCTTTGAGATACGAAACCGCCCGTTCGATCTCCTCGGGGGATCGACCTTCGTTCATAAAATTTCTTAAATAGAATCCGGAGATATCATAAAGAACTTGCTTTTGTTTTGGAGTAGTTGCGTACGCAAAAAATTTATCGAGCTGCTGAAAGAGCGCTTCTGAGAGTTTCAAGGTGGGAAATTTTTCTGAAATTTTATTTAAACACTCGATTGCACCAAGTTGAATACCGGCAATTTCGGGAGTAAACGGTTTTGAAACCAGCGCGCCAAAACCTTCGTTAGCGGTATGGTAGAGTTTTGATTCGTAAAGTGATCTTGAGATAAAGTATTCACCGAATGCCTTGGCCACAGGGGCAACTGCAAACCGTCGTAGCGCGAGTGCTTCCGAAAAACCGCGAACAGGTGGAAGTTTGCCTGTGATTGATTTTCTTAAATCCTCATAAACTTCTTTTGGAACCTCAGGACTGACCGTCCAATTTTCGTTTCGGGCACATGCAGCATCCGTTTTTGTAAGTGTGCCTGTTTCTAATGTGGCTGCAGTCGCTGGCGGCGATTCTGCCGAGACACCTTCGGGCGGTGCAGCTCTGCCATAAGAAAGAGCGGCAAGTAGACCTAAAACAGAAATGAAGAAAAAGGTGGGGGATTTCATTGTTTTTTCTGCCCCCCTAGTAAGAAGTCGATACCGATAGAAATATTATGATTGAAGTTCGATCGATAACCTCTGAGTGCCCCGATACTTGTGGGGATCACTCTTTCTAAGATGGCCTCACGGTAGAACATGAGGCGGTAATCCACTCTGAGAGATAGGAGCTTATTTAGAAAGAACCTTTGGCCGAAGCCCAGCTCAGGCGTTACATAGGTTCCATTTTCGGTTTTAGTGGCCCCTACTCCGCCGTGAAAATACAGGTCGTAATAGATAATAGATTTTCCAACTAAGCTTAGTTTTCCGTAAATGATACTCGCTGTAGCCTCGGCCCCCATATACCATTGAGGAGCATTGTAGTTAGTGTCCCCTCCGGTATAGTCGCGAAATGCTGTAAGTGCCGATGACGGGTTAGTCATGCTTTTCCAACCGATAAGCTGAAGGCCAAAGTACTCGCTCAGATGAAATCCTAGGTGACCACCCACAGTTTTTACGCTCAGAAATGGATCGGTTGAAGTCATCCCTGTGAGTAAGCCAAACTCAAACTTATGTTCTTTCGAATAGAGTCGATTTTGTACAACTCCCAGCTCAGAGCTTTCGCCGCGGGCCCAATATTTTTCTTTGATGGCATCCACATTTACCTTTTCGACAGGTGCTTCTGGAGCAGGGGCAGAATCCGTCGCGGCGGTTGCAGCGGGCGCAGAAGATTTGTCCGCCGCAAAGCTGGGAGAGGCGCTGACTAGGTTGCAAAGGTTAGACAGTGCGAACACTGAGATCCATACGAGCATTTTGTGCGAATAAATTGGCGTCACCATAAATTATCTCCCGAGGGTCTTGAATATGAATGGATAAGACACTGCTACTTCGATTCCGCCTTTAGGTTGCGGAAATTTCCAACTACCTAAGCGACGTAGTATGCAGTCATCCAGCCGTGGATCAGGAACTGTAGAGCTCTTAACTTCAGAGGTTTTTACCGTACCATTGGGCGCGATCACGAAGTTAATGATGAGTTTGCCTTCGATTGATGGTGAGCGAATCATGGCTGATTCGTAGCAGTAGCGGACTTCGCTCATGTGTTGGTGGATCACTGCGCCTACTTCGTCTTTAGTTAATCCCTCCTCGACACTCGTGCTGCCTATGTCAGTAGAAATAAATCCCTCGCCTTGGCCTTTGACCGCAGCCCGCTCTCCTTTAGTGTAGCCAGCGGAGCTGCCACCCGCTTCGCCGCCCAAGGAACCCACTTTTACGTCTTTTTCAGGGACCTTACTTTGAGGAGTCGAAGCTAAGAGGTCTTGAGATTTAGCATCAAAAATGTGTTTAGCCTTTTCGGTAGCTTTGTTCTGAACTAGGTCAGATTGGGATAAAAGCTTGGTCATACCACCTTTGAGAAGTCCGCTCACAGCGTTTTTGAGCGCTTGGGCGCGAAACGCCTGAACGACTGCAGCGTCCTGAACTTTTTTTGGAACTTCGGGGTTTGTGTTTTCGCGTGCAGAGGACTCTGGTTTGTTATTTGTTTCGGTCCTCGGCTGGTGTTGCAAAACGAGTTTAGCAAACTGAGGAGGAATGAGTTCTTCTTTTGCGGGATCAGGCTTTGGCCATATCCATGCGAGTGCGATAAACAGAACGAAACCTATTAATGTTCCAATTCCAGCCTGATTAAAAAACTGAGATTCAGGGTCCAAATGCCTAGTGCGAGCGCCAGAAGCGGGTTCGGCGGGAACTTGGGCTAGCGAAAATCGCCACGTAAAGCGCCCTAGCTTGAAGGTGGATTTTACAAATTGCTCCACGAGGATCTGGGTTTTCTCTCCCGCAGCTAGTGGTTTACCGTTAAAGTAAACGCCTTCTTTAAGGATGGCGACATCAACCACAGCTCCAGATTTTTTGATTTGAAATATTTTTTTCTGATCGACAATTCCATTAAAGGTGCTTTCAACTGGAACAGAGCGTGTGACCCAGTCTCCGCTGCAGACATAGGCCGTAAGAAAGTCACCTTTTGTGCTTTCAAACGCAGGTAGAATCGAGGCAACGGCTCTAATTTTTAGTGAAACGGTTGTACCGTCCTGGGCTGGGAGGTCGAGCTCTTTTTCATTATCGATAATATTTTTGAACGAAATTTCTTTTGCAGTGCCTTTAGAGATTTTATCTAAATCAGTGGATAGATTTCGTACGCGAATCCCAGTGTCCGTTTTTTCGACCACCCACTGAAACGGGTGACCCAGGGGCAACGGCGATTTCGAGTCCCAGATGATGGAGCGCGAAACATCTTTTGCTGAAGTCGTTACGACATAACGGCTCATTGAACATTCCTCAAAGTGCGGACGGTCTCATAGGTCTCTGTGGTGAAGCCGGCGCGTTTACGGTAAAGATGCGATCTGCGCCGTCTTCTTTCTGCCTCAGAAATTTGATTTAAAGAATCGAGAGGTTTTTTATTCATTCCCTCCACAAGTGATTCTTCGAAATCGATGACCTTTTCCTTTTTTTCCTTTGCAAGCGTTGCTACGGGTTGATGAATGCAGAGGAAAATCCACACGATGAGAATGAGGCGAATCCATCCGATGGTGCGCCAGACTAAAAATGACGCATCTTGCATACCTAGGCGCGTTAAAAATGTATTTAATTTAGATATGGATCGCGTCATAAAATACTACCTGCGTTACTATTAAGTTTATTTAACATCGTTCAAAAAATCAAACTATATTTTATTTTAATAACTATTTGTATTTAAAAGGTTTTTAATATTTTACTCAATCTATAACCCCGGTTTGGCAAGTATTTTGACTCATTTAGTCGTAAATCTACTTCTTTATATAACTCAGAGCGGCAGACACCGTTCTTGTATGATCGCGACTCAGCTTGTCAGGAGCGAGGTCTCTTAGGTCTTTTACAAAGGTTTCAGCTTGGGATTTTGCACAAGAACGGACTGCATAGGCAACAAGCGTGGCAGCTACGATCGTAGTGGATTCGCCCTTTGCAACAGCGTTACGGACATCCGCAAGCTGACTGATTCCCTCGCCTCGGGCTCCCGCCGAAGCAAACGAAACGGCCTTCATGATGCCGAGTGGGCCTTCCTCAAATAATTTTTTCTCGTGAGCTTCTTGAATAAAGAAAGCGATTTGAGCCCAATGCTTTTTTTCAACGGCGGCAGACCAAAGCGAACGAACTCGGTTGGGTCGGTCATCGGTGTCGTCGTCGCGTTTCGGATCCCAGCGCCCAAAAGAATCCACTTTGGCTATAAACTTAACATTGAGCTCCATAGGTTTTGGAGCTTCTTTGTCCGGACGGATTTTTTTTGCCTGCGAAGGATTTTCTGCAAAAAATGGATCGGCGATCATACTAAACGATTCATCCTCAATCATAAATCGAGATGCGATTTCAAATGCTTTACCGCGCATTTCTTGGCCCTTTTCTTCGAAAGGCAGAATCAATTTTTTTATCGTGTCGTTGTAGGCGGTGAGTTCGTCTGTATTGAGTCCTTTGGGCGGCGAAAGATTGGTCAGCCCTTTTGCTAGATCAACATAAAGACCTGCTATTTCATTAAGCGACTCCGCCCGAATCCTAGCCCACGGTAGCTTCATGATTTTGGTTGCAGCATTTTCCATTTCTCGGATCACTTCGACTCGACGAGTGATATATTTCGCATCGGCGCGAAGTGGGGCGACCTCTCTCATTCCCATACGATCCAGCTGAATGGCCTTAGTGATAGAGGCCGAAAGATAGGGAAGAAGTGCAAATTTGACCAAGGGGTCGAGATCCTCCCACCCGGAAGAAGCGACTCGAA